>DASZOW010000440.1:0-29244 GCA_035550615.1 Puia sp. | reverse complement strand
CAGCTTTGGACGTGCTGACCGGTCTTATTCGTTGCGATCACGAAGTATTGACCATTCAATGCCGGAGTTTCGCTGTAATACGGATTGTCGGCCCCCGCAACCGCGTCGCCATTTTTATACCATTGCCATTGTACATAGTTGCCGCTGCTGTTGTCGAAATACAGCGCATCGTCGAAGTGCTGCTGAACAAGCGAGGCCGGCTGATAAAATATTGTATCGGTAACGGCCTGCGCCGCGGCAAAATTGGCATCTCCACCCTGTGTGGCCGTGACGACGGCGGTGCCCGGATGTAGTAATGTCAACACGTTCCCCGACACAGTGGCTACGTTGGTATTGGATACCGAATAGCTCACCGGCAGACCGCTGCTCGCCGTCGCGGTCAGTTGCACCTGCGTGCTGCTGTTACATCCTACGGAAAGGCTTTGACCCCAGCTGATATGCTGCGCCGCTTGCGTAATGGTTAAATAATTTCCGGTAAAATCGATCCTATAGCCGCTGCCCGCGCTTAGGCTGCCCTTCGTAATGGCATACCTGCCCACATTCTCTCCCGCGGCCCTGCTCAGGCTGCCGGTCAACACACTGGCATTGTCGCCATTCGAAAAACCGGTGACGGTATAGGTAAACGCCGGATCTGCCGCGCCATATTCCTTTGTCTGCGCATTGGCGGTGACATGCAGTGTCGGGGTAGACGCGCCGACCGTGAGGGTCCCCGGTGCATAACTAATGGTATAATTGGGATCCAACGCGCCGAACACCGTAATGGGATACGTTCCTGGCCCCGAATAGGCGGTGGCCGTCGTGATCACCGTTGGCTGAATGGTAAGACTGGACGCATTATCGTTGTTGACAAAGCCGCTATAGGAGACCGTTAGCGCCGGCACAGGCCCGCCATAAGGCATCGAGACATCGTTGGCCGTGATCTTCAACGCGGCCTGGTTGATGACCAGCGTATTGCCGGTAAAATTGATCGTATATCCGCCGCCCGCGCTTAGGTTGCCTTGGGTAATAGCATACCTGCCCACATTCTCACCCGCGACCCTGCTCAGGCTGCCGGTCAGTAGACTGCTATTATCCCCATTCCGAAAACCGGTAACGGTATAGGTCAGCGCAGGATCCGCCGCGCCATAGACCTTTGTCTGCGGATTGGCGGTGACGGTCAGGGCAGACATGCCGATGCTCAGCGTGCCGGGCGTATAGGTAAAGGAATAGTCCGGGTCCGAGCCGCCGGCCGCCGTAATGGGATACTGACCTGGCGCAGAACTGACAGTAGCCGTCGTCGTGGCCTTGGGTTGGACCGCCAGGCTGGATGCATTGTCATGGTTGACAAACCCGTCGTATGCTACCGTCAGCACCGGCAACGGCCCGCCATAAGGCATCGAGGCATTGTTGGCCGTGACCTTTAATATAGCCTGGCTGATGACCATGGTATAGTTTTGCGTCCCTGTGATCGGGCCGTTCTTCCCCGTAGTGTGGTCCGCGGCGGTAACGGTAAACGAGAACGACCCGGCAGAGGTAGGCGTGCCGGATAACACTCCACTCGAAGATAAGGACATGCCCAAAGGCAGCCGGCCGGCGGAAATTGAGAATTTGTAAGGCGATTTACCTCCGGTGACCTTCAACGTCTGCTCTTGATAGCTCGACCCATACGTCCCATTGGGAACACTAGTAGTCGAAAAACTCAGCGTTGGCGCCGCCGCTACGCTGAAACCGAAGATTGTAATGATAAAGGCGGTTACCAGGAGACACTTCTCTTCCATAAAGAAACAGGTAGAATTGGAACACAAGCATTAAATATCGGACTTATGCAATTATTGGACCACCAGCCTGGAGGGGGTATATCAACCTTCCAACCTACCGGATTTCCATACTCCCACCGTACTCCCCCGCCGTACTCCCCCGCCGTACTCACCCACCGTACACCTGCCGTGTCGCCGGAAATATCAAATCCGGTTGCAGAAATGCCAAATCGGACATCCGGGTCACAAACTCCTTCCCCTAAGTTTGCCCAAACGATAAACAATGATCCATAGCCTAAAGCTCGGTCTCTTCGGCATCGGCCTCGACGCCTACTGGGAACAGTTCCCCGGCCTAGAACAACGTCTTCAGGGCTATCTCGCCGCCGTTGAGCAAACACTGAAAGCCATCCATCCGGAAGTGATCAACCTGGGACTGGTCGACACCCCGGAAAAAGCCTTCACGGCCGGCGCGGAATTCCGGAAACAGGACGTCGATCTCATCTTTCTGTATGTGACCACCTACGCCTTGTCATCGACCGTATTGCCCGTCGTCCAAAGGGCAAAAGTACCGGTTATCATTCTCAATCTCTCCCCCGAAGCAGCGATAGATTATGACCGCTTCAATACAATGACCGACCGGACAACAATGACCGGCGAATGGCTCGCCTTCTGCTCAGCCTGTCCCGTCCCCGAGATCGCCAACGTGTTCAACCGCACCGGCATCCGTTTCCACCAGGTCACCGGCATGCTGCACGATGACCCCGAATGCTGGAACGAGATCCGGGAATGGGTGGAAGCGGCAAAGGTCGCTCACACCATGGCCTATAACCGGCTGGGCTGTATGGGCCACTACTACAGCGGCATGCTCGACATCTATTCCGACCTGACCCTGCAATACGCCTCCTTCGGCGGCCATATAGAGCTGCTCGAGGTAGACGAACTGGCGGATATCCGCAAAACCATCACCGATACTCAGATCAGCGACCGGGTCGGCTTGTTCTATAAAGAATTCGACATCCAGCCGGATTGCGACCCCGCCGAACTCCGACGCGCTGCCCGCACCTCCCTGGCGCTGGACATCCTGGTGGAAAAATACCGGCTGACCAGCATGGCCTATTATTATAAAGGAACGGGAAATGTCGACAACGAAGACACCATCAGCTCCATCATCCTCGGAAATAGCCTGCTCACCGCCAATCATATCCCCGTGGCAGGCGAATACGAGGTCAAAAATGCACAGGCCATGAAGATCATGGACAGCTTCGGCGCCGGCGGCTCCTTTACGGAATACTATGCCATGGATTTCAAGGACGACGTCGTCCTCATGGGCCACGACGGCCCCGGCCATATCGGCATCGCGCAGGGAAAAACCAAAGTCCGTCCGCTGAAAGTTTACCACGGCAAAGTAGGCCGCGGACTGTCGGTGGAAATGTCCGTAAAAAATGGCCCCGTTACCCTGCTCTCGGTCGTCGAACAACCGCAAAAAGGCAGGCTCATCCTCCTGGTCGCCCAGGGTGAATCCGTACCCGGACCAATCCTCGAGATCGGCAATACCAACAGCCGGTATAAATTCAGCATCGGCGCAAGAAATTTCGTCAACCATTGGAATAGCCGCGGCCCGGCCCATCACTGCGCCGTCGGCATCGGCCATATCGCCTCCAAACTCGCAAAGCTGGGCAGCCTGCTGGGCCTCGAAGTGGTGCAAGTATGCTAAACACGCCGCGACGTAAGAAAATTAAAGAAAAAGCAAAAATAATTTTCGATTAAGCCATTCTTATCTTTCTATTAACTCTGAGTTTAGAAGCCCCCTAAACCATTAAATTTCATTTCTATTACTTTAATTTCGTTTAAAATAGTCGCAAATAAAATTTATAAATCCTTTCAAAAACTTACAAAACATGATAGTACAGGATTGTTCATTAACTGTTTTAAACTACTTTAGAACCCTCAACAGTTTGCCATTATGAAAAGATACATCTACCAACTAGCTGGAAGACCCCTCCTCGTTTGGATACTGCTTATGTCATTGGCTGCAACAACGCAAGCCCAAAACTCCATCACCGGCCGCATCGTCGACGATAAAGGCCAGCCAGTCGCCGGCGCAGCAGTAATGGTCAAAGGAACCTCCAAAGGCATCACCTCCAACGCGGAAGGCTTCTTCACTCTCCACGCCTCCCCGGGCGCCACCCTCGTCATCCGCTCCATAGGCTATCAATCCCGGGAAGTCGTAGTGCAGTCGGAAAAAATGCTTTCCATCACGCTAAAAGCCGTGGCCACCGAACTCGACGAAGTCACAGTCAGCTACGGCAAACAACGCCAACGAGACGTCACCGGCTCCATCGCCACCCTCAGCACGGAAAAATTACAGGACCAACCGGTCATGCAATTCGCACAGCAGCTCGAAGGCAAAGTAGCCGGCGTATCGGTCCAGGAAAGCAGCGGACAACCCGGCCGCGGCGTCGACTTCCGCATCCGCGGCGCCGCCTCCTTCTATCTGAACAACCAGCCTCTATTCGTCATCGACGGCCTACCCATCACCGGTAGCATCAACAACATCAACCCCGACGAGATCGAGACCTTCACCGTCCTCAAAGATGCCTCCGCCACCGCACTCTACGGTTCGCGCGCAGCCAACGGCGTTATCCTCATCACCACCAAACATGCCAAAGCCGGCGACTCGAAAGTCGAGTTTAACTCCAGCTACGGCGTGCAAACGCTCCCGACGAACAAAGTGCCCAAACCCATGAACGCACGCCAGTTCGCCACATTCATGAATGAACGCTATCAGGACAAAAAGACCTACGAAGGCTATACCGGCGCCATCCCCGCCGAATACCAGAACCCCGACCAATACGGCGCCGGCACGGACTGGTATAAACTGCTCACCCGCTCCGCCCCTATTCAAAACTATGACATCACACTCCAGTCGGCAACGGAACACTCCTCTTCCACCGCCATCTTCGGCTACCAGGACCAGCAGGGCGTTCTCATCAACACCGGCACCCGGCTGTTCTCCGGCCGTATCAACAAAGATCTGACCACAGCCAACGGCAAGATCAAAATGGGCATCAACATCGCCCCCAGCTACCGGCTCGATCACAATAATAGGTTGTCTACAGAAGGCGTCAACGGCTATTTCGAACGTCTCTTCGAAGCCAGCCCCCTCATCAAACCCTACAACCCCGACGGCAGCTACGTACGCAATGTTTACTCCTCCGGCATGGTGGCTTACATCAACCCTCTTGCCATCTTCAACCTGACCAACGACGACTACAAAACCACCCGCATCCTCGCCAACGGCTACTTCAACTATGAATTCGTCAAAGGCCTGCAGTTGAAGATCAACACCGGCCTCGATAAAGGCGCCGAAACACGTCAGTATTATCAGTCCGGCCAGGTGACCTCCACCGTCAACAATCCCACCGGCACCAGCAGCTCCGTAGACAATGGCTCCTACACGGCCGAAGCCTATCTCGACTATAAACACACCTTCGGTGACCACCATCTCGAAGTGTTGGGCGGCTACTCGGCACAGAAATACAGCTCCACCAGCAATTCGATCACCGGTCTCGGCTTCCCCAACGACGATATCCCCTATCTGTCCGCGGCTACCAGCGTCACCGGAAGCAGCGGCTATACCTCCTACGCCCTGGTCTCGACCATCGGCCGTATCAACTATAGCTACAAAGGCCGGTATCTGCTGCAAGGCGCCATCCGCACCGACGGCTCCTCGCTCTTTGGCGCAAATTCCCGCTACGGTACCTTCCCCTCCGTATCTGCCGGCTGGATCGTCAGCGACGAATCTTTCATGGAGCGCTTCAAAGACATCGGCTTCCTGAAACTCCGCGGCAGCTATGGCGTCACAGGTAACAATAGTTTCTCCGGCTACTATTCCGCTCAGTCGACAACCTCGAACTACTATTATGACTACAACAACGTCATCACGCAGGGAACTACCATCGGCAACCTCGGGAACGCAGACCTGCAATGGGAACGCAACCTGCAGCTCGATCTCGGCTTCGACCTGAGCATCCTCAACGACCGCATCACCCTGGCCTACGACTATTATCACAAAAATACCGACCACCTGATACAAACCCGGCCCCTGCCGACCTCGTCAGGCTTCTCTTCGGTCTTGGATAATGTCGGCGCCATCGCGATGTGGGGCCATGAGATCTCCGTCAGCACCGTGAATCTCAAGGGTCGTCTCCAATGGAACTCGAGCCTGAATATCTCCTTCGACCGGAACCGCATCACCGCCCTCGTCGCACCCGGCTATCTCAGAAGGAACAATACGGTCTCCTCGGACTATTACCGTCAACAGGTCGGTCATCCGCTCGGCGCCTTCTACGGCTTCGTGTTCGAGGGATTGTACAAGGACGCCGACGATCTCGCGAAATCCCCGAAATACCTTGCGACAGCCACAAACCCCAACGGCTCCTCGGATATCGGCACCATCAAGGTTAAGGATATCAATGGCGACGGCGTCGTCGACGATGTTAACGATCGGACCTTTATCGGCAACCCTACGCCTACCTTCACCGGCGGCCTTACCAACTATTTCAGCTACAAAGATTTTGACCTCAGCATCAGCACCGCCTTCGATCTCGGGGGACAGATCCTGAACGCCGCCAAATGGGCCTACCAAACAAATATGGACGGCTCACGCGTTCCCCTGGCCGCCGCGCTGAATCACTGGCGCTCGATACAGGACCCGGGCTCGGGCATCTATCCGCGCACCAAGACCGGCACCACCGCTATCGGCCGCGAAGTGAACAGCCAATGGCTCGAAAGCGCCAGCTACCTCTCGATCAAGAATGTTACGCTGGGCTACAACCTTCACCTCAGAGGCAACCGGATGTTCCGCGGCCTCCGCGCTTACGTTTCGGCCCAGGAGCTGCTCGTTCTCACCAAATACAGCGGCATGAACCCGGAGATCAGCCTCAACGGACAAGACCCGACAGCAGGTATCAAGGTCGACGAAGAAGGTTATCCTATTCCACGCACTATCTCCTTTGGCCTGTCTGCCTCATTTAAATAACCTATTCAACCAGTCACCAATGAAATCGAAATATATCATCGTTGCAGCCATCGCCCTGACCGGCGCCTCCTGCAAAAAAAGCTTCATAGATCTGGCGCCCAAATCGTCTTATTCAGGTGCCAACTATTTCCAGAATGCCCAACAGTTCGGGGCCGCCGTCAACGCCGCCTACGCACCCCTGCGCGACCTGTTCATCACCGACTACCTGATGTGCGAACAACGCTCGGATAACACGATCTACCAGGGCTTTCTCAGCAACCGTGGCACGGCGTACGTGGACCGGGAAGATCTTTGTGAATTCATGGACGCCGCCACCGACTCTTATACGGCATCGGAATGGCAGTATTGCTACCAGGTGATCTCCCGCGCCAATATCGTCATCTCCCGCTTGCCGGGCGTTAACTCCATTCCCGCCGACACCGCCGCCATATTCGACGGCCAATGTAAATTTCTTCGCGCCCTGATGTACTTTAAGCTGGTTCGCTTATTCGGCGGCGTACCTCTCTTTGTCAAAGAGGTGAAGACTCCCGACGACGCCTTCCTGGCTCGCTCGACCGTCGACCAGGTCTATACGCAGATCGTATCTGATTGCAACGACGCGATCAAAGAGCTGGCGGCGCCCGCCAAGTTCCCGCAAACGGGTGCAGCGACCAAAGGCTCGGCAACAATACTCCTCGCCGACGTCGACGTGTACCTGAAAAAATATGCCGATGCCGTCACGCTGCTGAATACGCTGCCTGCCATGGGCTATGGGCTGAATGCAAACTACTCCGACGCATTCAACCCCACGAACAAGAATAGCAAGGAATCACTGTTCGAAGTACAGTTCCTCGGCGGAACAGCCACCGGCTCGACACCCGACCCGCTCATGTACCATTTCCTGCCGCGTAGCAATAGCACGGCGCTGGTAACGGGCCTGGCAATAAATAATACGTCCACCGGCGGCTGGAATACGCCGACCCAGGACCTCATCGACTCCTACGAAGCCAACGATAAACGCCTCGACGCCTCCATCGGCATAGTAGAAGGCGCCTATGACGCCAGCAACTATTTTACTTACTCCGCGGTAAAAAGTATCATCGGCTATCCGGGTCCCCCCTCCGGTAAAACTGCCGTTCCCTATTGCAAGAAATACGAACACACGGCGGCGGCCGTCTCCGGCTCCTCCGACGATTTCCCGATCTACCGCTACTCGGAAGCGCTCCTGCTGCTCGCCGAAGCGTTGAACGAACAGGGCCAGTCACCACTGACACCGCTGAATGCCGTCAGGGCTCGCGCCGGTCTGCCCGCCATCACGGCCACCGACCAGGCTACGCTGCGTGCCGCCATCCTGCACGAGAGACGCGTAGAGCTTGCCTTCGAAGACAAAAGATGGCACGACCTGGTTCGCTCCGGAACCGCGGTATCGGTCATGAATGCCTTCGGCACTAACATAAAGGCACAGGTCAGCTATCTGCCTGCCGGCGCTTATATTGTAAACGACGATAAACTTCTTCTTCCCATCCCGGCAGCGGAGATCGGTGTAAATACGCTGCTGACACAAAACCCTGGATACTAATGATAAGAGCGAGTATTTGTTGCATCGCTGTAAGCCTTGCCATTCTTGGCGGGGCTTCGGCGCAAATAAACGTAAACTGGGACAAGACAACCCGGATATCGAAAACCACCCCCACATTGCAGGTGGTGTATAACCCCATGCTCCGCGCGCACAGTCCCATCTACCAACCGACGTTCGAAGCGCTGAAAAACCTCGACGCCACCTACGTGCGTTACGTTCCCTGGTTCCCTTATCCGAAAGCGGCCGTCGTCGAGCTGAGACCGCCCACCGCCAAGGAAACCTTCTGGGATTTTTCCTATGCCGACCCGGCCATGGAAGCGCTGATGAAAGCCCAGGACGGCCGCTCGGTAGTGATCAATTTCAGCACGACCCCCGTCTGGATGTGGAAAACAAAGGATCCGGTAGACGTCGACGCCGACCCGGACAAGGTCAACTGGCGCTATAACCAGGGCGTCGAGCTCAGGGACTCCACCGGCCAGGAGGTCGCCGGCTATTATGCCCGCCTCATCAGCTGGTATACACAAGGCGGCTTCACCGACGAGCTGGGAAAATACCATGCCTCCGGCCATCATTACAAGATCGCCTGGTGGGAAGTGCTGAACGAGCCCGACCTCGAACACCATCTTTCACCACAGCTGTATACCAGGCTATACGACGCCATCGTCACGGAAATGCACAAGGTCTCTCCGGAAACTCGCTTCACGGGCATCTCGGTCGCCCTCGAAACAAACCCGGAATGGTTCGAATATTTCCTCAACCCGGCTAACCACCGGCCCGGCATCCCGCTCGACGCGATATCATACCACTTCTATGGCCGGCCAACTATCAACAACCTCCCGATCGAAAACTATCAGTATTCCTTCTTCGACCAGGCCAACGGCTTCATCGACCGGGTCCGTTATATCGAGGCGATCCGCAAACGGCTCTCGCCAAAGACGATGACCCAGGTTAATGAGATCGGCAACATCCTCATGGATCACGATTACAAAGGCGTCATCCCGCCCGCCTACTGGAACCTGGCCGGCGCCATGTATGCTTACGTCTACCTCGAACTCACAAAGATCGGCATAGACGTGGCCGGCGAATCGCAGCTGGTCGGCTACCCCACCCAATTCCCGGATGTCAGCATGATGAACTGGAAGAACGGCAAACCCAACGCCCGTTACTGGGTGCTTAAGCTGCTGCATGACAATCTCGGCCCCGGCGACGAACTGAAACAAACGGCCCTGTCTTCTCAAAACGTCGTCGCACAGGCATTCGTGACAAAAACGGGAAAAAAGCTCCTGCTGATCAATAAATATGGCAAGGACGAAACGCTCAGGCTGCCCGAAGGCGCCGCGCAGATCACCTACGTCGATACCAGCACCGGCGATAACCCCGCCGCGAAAAAAATGCTCAACGACAACCAGGTAACCCTCAAACCCTATACCGTAGCTATCGTCGATATCCAATGACACTCAACAGACGTCAGTTTATCCAAACGGGCTCCTTCGCCGCCCTGGGGACCATCGCCGCAACAAGCCCCGCCGCTGCGCTGGGCTCCTCCCTGTTCTCCACTACCCTCAACAAGGTACTCTCCGACCTCACCGGTAACTTTATTTCGCCGCCGGCCAGCGTCAAATCATCCTGCTACTGGTGGTGGTTCAACGGCCTCGTAGACAAGGAAGGCATCACCCGCGACCTCGAGGAATTCCACTCCAAAGGCATGGGCGAAGTCCTCCTGGTCAATTCGGCAGGCGGCCTCGGCGGCGTCCCCTTCCCGCAAGGCGCCCGGCTCTTCTCGGAAGAATGGAAGGAGCTCTATCGCCATGCCATGAGCGAAGCCAAACGCCTCGACATCGCCGTCGGCATCAACCTCTGCTCGGGCTGGTGCATGGGCGGCCCCTGGATCACACCCGGGGATTCCGGCCGGTGGTACCTGCAGTCTGAACTCGACATCCGGGGACCGCAAACTTTCTCGGGACAGCTGCCTCTCCCGGGAAACCGCGCCGGCTATGACAAAGTATTCAATCCCCCGGGCTACAAAGGGTATATCGACCTGCCGCTCGAAAAACTCGACTACCGCGACACAGCCGTCGTCGCGATCCCCTGCAACATCCCCGGCTCCGACGCATCCCTCGGCTCCGGGACCACGCAAGCCCCCCGGATCACCGGCCCCCGCGCCACGATCCTCGACGCCAAAACCAATCACCGCGACGCCAGCAACTTCATCATGGCCGTCGACGTCATGAAACCCCTGCTCGAACAATGGCGCGACCAGCCGGGCGACAACCCGGTAAAAGTGGAAACGGTCATCGACCTCACCGGCAAAATGGACGAACACGGCCACCTGCAATGGGAGGTCCCGCCGGGCAAATGGAAGGTCATCCGCACCGGCCATAGGATGACAGGCTCCCGGCTCATGATCGCGCAGCCGGAAGCCGACGGTCTCTCCGTCGACTGGTTTAACCGCCGCGGCGTGGAACTGCAGTTCGAACATCTCGGCAAACTGTTCATCGAAGAAGCCGCCAAAGTCGGCAACAAACCGAAATACTTTTGCGACGACAGCTTCGAAGACGGCTTTCCAAACTGGACGGAGAACATCCTCGATCAATTCAAAAAATACCGCGGCTACGACGCCACTCCATATCTTCCCGTGCTTTCGGGCTATCTCATCGGCAGCGCCGCGATCTCCGACCGCTTTCTCAACGACTATAGGAAGACCCTCGGGGACTGCATGGCCGACGAACACTACAAACGCTTTGCAGACCTCTGCCACGAACACGGCATGCTCGTACAAAACGAAGCCTCCGGCCCCAGCCGCTCAGGTACTATGTGCATGGACGGTCTCAAGAACCAGGGCCGAAGCGATCTTCCCATGGGTGAATTCTGGCTCGGCCTCCACCACGAAGACGAGTCGACGCTGGCCGACAATATCCCTTACGGGACCTCCCGTCTCGACAAAGGCCAGAACAAGGTCACAAAAATGGCGGCATCCGCCGGACACACCTACGGTCATAACATCATCTCGGCCGAAGCCTTCACGAGCTTCCGCCATTGGCTGGACTATCCGGGATCGCTAAAACAGGCGCTGGACAGGGCCTATTGCGAAGGGATCAACCGGATCGCCATCCACACCTCCACAGCTACCCGCCCACGCGACGGCAAACCGGGCTACGAATATGGCGCCGGAACGCATTTCAACCCCAACGTCACCTGGTGGGAAATGTCCAAACCCTTCTTCGACTACGTAGGCCGCTGCCAGTACCTGCTCCGCTCCGGCCATTTCTGCGCGGACGTGCTATACTATAACGGCGACACAACCCCGAACCTGGTGGCGCAAAAACACCTCGATCCCTCCCTCGGCCTGGGCTATGACTACGATGTCTGTAACGAAGAGGTCCTGCTCACCCGCCTCTCCTGTGTCGACGGCAAGCTGACGCTGCCCGATGACATGCACTACGAAGTCCTCGTCCTGCCGGATACCACCCGCATGCCGCTAAAGGTCTTGAAAAAGATTGCGGAGCTGGTAGACGCCGGCGCCGCCATCATCGGCCCGCAACCCACCGAAGACTCCGGCCTGGTGAACTACCCGGAATGCGACAACGAAATAAAAACGCTCTCAGGGCATCTCTGGAACACCGGCAGAATTCGCAATGACCTCACCATCCGCGAAACGCTGGCGAAAAAAAACATCGCCCCCGATTTCGAATATACCGGACGCCAATCCGCAGGCGTCAGCGATCGCCACGGCGACGAGGTCTGGCTCGACTTCATCCATCGTACCACCCCCGAAGCGGAGATCTATTTCATCACCAACCGCCACGGCAAAACGGTCAGCTCCGACTGCTCGTTCCGCATCACCGATCATACCCCGCAGCTCTGGAACCCGGTAGACGGCTCGATGCACACAAAGCTCAATTACAAGCTGGAAAAAGATCGCTTAATCATCCCGCTCAAATTCGAAGCCTTCCAGTCCTGGTTTGTTATCTTCCCAAAAAACACCAAACTAACACCGGCAGCCATCCGCGATAACTTCCCTGAAAAGCAGACGCTGCAAACGCTGACCGGCCCCTGGGACCTTGCCTTCGACCCGCAATGGGGCGGACCCGCCAACGCAAAATTCGATCAACTGCAGGATTGGAGCACCAGCGACGACGACCGGATCAAATACTACTCCGGCAAAGCGATCTACACAAAAACATTCGACCTTCAGCCCATAGAAAAGGGCCCTATCTATCTCGACCTCGGCATAGTAAAGAACATCGCCCGCGTGATCCTCAATGGCCACGACCTCGGCATCATCTGGACCGCACCCTGGCAGGTCGACCTGTCGCCAGCTTTAAGAACCGGCGCCAACGAGCTCAGGATAGAGGTCATCAACCTCTGGCCAAACCGCCTCATCGGCGATGCCGCCCTGCCACCCGAAAAACGGCTCACAAATACCAATATCCAATTGAAAAAAGACGCCCCGCTCCTGCCCTCCGGCCTGCTGGGCCCGGTAACCCTCCAAACCACGCCAAGGGCAAACGACGCGCTGTATGCGGCCTTCCTCACTCCCGCCAACACGGCCAAACCATTCGTCCGCTGGTGGTGGAACGGCCTGCGTATCGTCAGGGAAGAGCTGATCCGCGAACTCGACATGCTCCGATCCATCGGCGTCGGCGGCGTCGAGATCAACTCCATCCGCTTTCCGGATACGGCCGACCCGATGAACTATAAAGAGCTGGCATGGCTTAGCCCCGAGTGGGTCGACCTCGTTCAATTCGCGGTAGACGCCGCCCATGAGCGGGACATGCAATGTGATATCATCATGGGCTCCGGCTGGCCCTTCGGTGGCGAATTTCTTACCGGCGACGAACAAACGCAATTGATGTCCCTCGGAACACGCGATATCGTCGGACCACAAAAACTCACGCTCTCCCGCGCCGAGCTCGTCAAATCCGTCGACCCGCCGGTGTCATTCAAAAACCCCAATAGCGTCAAAGAGTTGAAGTTCATGCGTCTCGTCCCGGCAGAGCTGAACACGCTTTCCGCCGTCGTAGACCTCGATAGCCAGGTAACAAAGGACACCATCACCATCGACGTTCCCCCCGGAAAACACGTGCTCTATTTCCTGGTTAACATCACCGGCTATATGAACGTCATCTATGGCGCGCCCGGCGCCGCAGGCCCCGTACTCAATCATTACAACAAACAAGCGGTAGAAAAATACCTGGACCGGATGTCGGACGCCTTCAAACCAAAGAAGCTGGGCGATAGCTTCCGCTCGGTATTTACCGACAGCATGGAACTGCAGGGGGCCAACTGGTGCCTGGACATGCCGGCGCAGTTTCAAAAAAGAAGAGGCTACGACATCACTCCCTTCCTCCCCTTTATCCTCTTTAAAACCGGCGCGCAAGGCCGGCACATCAAAGCGCAATACGGAGCCACCTTCGGCAAAGACCTCGATGAAACCCTCGAACGCGTCCGCTATGATTTCGAGATCACCAAAATGGACCTCTTTCGCGAACATTTTCTCGACGTGTTCCTCGATTGGTGCAGGAAGAACGGCGTCAGATCACGCGTTCAGGCCTACGGCCGGGAATACTACCCGCTCGATTCCAGTCTCGATGTCGACATCCCGGAATGCGAGACCTGGCTTCGCTCCTACGTCGGCGAACCACTGAAAGACTTCGACTACAGATCCGGCCGCGCCTACTCGCAGATCAACAAGTTCGTTTCGTCGGCCGCCCACCTCTCGGGTAAACGCATCACCAGCTGCGAGGAGATCACCAACACGGAGGTCGTCTTCAACGCTTCGCTCGAACGCATCAAACAAACCGGCGACCAAAGCAATATCACCGGCGTTACGCATTCTATCCTTCATGGCTTCAACTACAGCCCCAAAGACGCCCCCTTCCCTGGCTGGATCCGCTATGGCTGCTATTTCAACGAACGGAATACCTGGTGGCCCTACCTGCATCGATGGATCGCCTATAAAGCCCGGCTCTCTGCCGTATTCCAAAACGGGGACATGATCGCCGATATCGCCGTGCTTCCGCCGCTCGCAGATCTCTGGGGCAAATACACCGCTCAATGGGATCCTTTCCCGGAACTCGCCTACCCGGATTACCTGTATAATATATGGGAAGCCATCCACCAGAATGGCAGCGGCTGCGACTATGTCACCGAGCTCATCCTGCAAAACGCTACATTCGATAAAGGAAATTTGATCTACGGTCCCAGAAAATACAAGGCCCTGATTATCGTCGAAGTGGAAACCATGCATCCCGCCACCGCCAACGCCCTCCAACGCTATGCCGAGGCCGGCGGCAGGATCATCTTCATCGAAAAATACCCGGATAAAGCCCCCGGCTATCTCCATCACGAGACCGGCGACGCTAAGATCCGCAACACGACCGCCGCCATAAAAAAACACACCTCTCTCCATCCCGCGCCGACCCGCGACGAACCCATCCTCCAATGGTATCGAAAACTGCAAAAGAAATATAACCTCGACCCCTATGTGAAGATCGACAAACCGCAACCCATGGTCAGCCAGATCGCTTATCATAGCGACAAAGCCGACGCCTTCTTCTTCAATAATTTCAGCAACACGGAACGCTACGCCTTCAACGCGGAATTCGCCGTACCCGGCAACCGCTCCGCATGGGTGTGGAACCCCGAGACCGGCGAACGTTTCCTCTACCCCGCCACCGGCAAAAAAAACAACCGTCTCCACCTAACGCTCGGCCCCGCCGAAACGTTGCTGATCGTTTTCGATCCAAAGACCGACGGCGAAACCTATATCCCGCTGACCAAACCCGGAAAACCCAGGATCAACATCGACACGCCCTGGTCCCTCACGCTCGACCACTACAACGGCACGCAGCGCACCATCCGCCTGGAAAAACTAACCGACTTCCGCAACACACCGGCCCTCGCCGCATTCGCCGGCGCCGCCATCTATGAGAACGAATTTGAGGTCAAAAACGCCAAGGCCCTGAAAACGCTCGACCTCGGCAAAGTCGATGGCATCACGGAAGCAACGCTCAACGGCATCCCCCTGGGCATCCGCTGGTACGGCGATCACGTCTACGCCGTCGGCAATGCCATCAAACCCGGCAGGAACAAGCTGTCGATAAAACTGGTGACCACCCTGGGGAACTACATGCTGACATCCCTCAAAGAAAATAAAGACACGATAAAATGGCTGATAAATAAAAAACAATCCCTCTACCCGCATGGAATAATGGGACCCGTGATCCTCGCCTGACGCGACGGCTGCCAAACCCCGGACCTCCGCGAGACCCGCGGCCCCGTTACACCAGGATCATATTGATCCCCCGCTCTTTGATAGCTTTGACAGTATTGGTTGAAACATTGCGATCGGTAATGATATAATGCACCTGCTCGAGACTGCAGATCCGGCCAAGCCCACGGCGATCGAACTTCGTGCTGTCCGCCAGCACAACGACCGTCTGCGCGGTCTCGATCATCTTCTGGTTCAACGCGGCTTCGGTAAGATTCGAAATGGAAATGCCGAAATTCAGATCGATGCCGTCCACGCCGAGAAAAAATACGCCACACGAAATGCCATCCAGCATGCTCATCGCGTAATCTCCCATCACGGACGACGAATTGGTCCGGATCAGTCCCCCGAGCTGCAATACCTCCACGTTGGTCCGGTTGCTTAATTCGAGCCCTACCCGCAACGCGGGAGTGATCACGGTCAGATGCCTGCTGGGATGCAATGCCCTCGCGACTTCGAAAACCGTCGTCCCCGACCCGATCATGACGGAATCGGTATCTTCGATCAGCCCGAGCGCCGCCTTTGCTATCCTTTTCTTTTCATCGGCATTGATCAGCTCTTTTTCATCTATCGGCCGGTCGACGGCATACGGATTGTTGATCGACCCGCCGCCACGGACCCGGAACATCAGATGCTTATCTTCCAGCAGTTTCAGATCCTTTCGGATGGTTACCCCGGAAACGCCCATCTCGTCCTGCAGATCGAAGATGTTCACTTTCCCATCCTTCTTTAATTTCTCGAGGATGTACTGATGCCGCTCGTTGATGTTCATGAATAAGAATAAATTGAAGCCAAAAGTAAAGAAATATCGATCAGACGATGGATAAAATTCAACTTAAAAATACTTTCAAATAGTTTATTTTAATTAAATTTTCTTTAATTTCGTTTAAAATACATCTATGGTCTCACAGGGAAAACAAACAAATATTCTCGATAAGGCCGGTATCCCAAAACAACTGGCCTGGGGCTACCTGGGTATACTGATTTTCATGATGGGCGACGGCGTCGAACAAGGCTGGCTCAGCCCCTACCTCATCGACCGCGGACTCGCCATTCAACAGTCGGCATCGCTATTTACTATCTATGGGGTCACCATCGCGGTTTCCTCCTGGTTCTCCGGTGTATTGACGGACGCCTATGGCCCACGCAAAACGATGCTCGCAGGCATCCTCCTGTATATAGCAGGGACCGCCGGCTTCGTCGGCCTCGGCCTGCCAAAGGTCAACTTCCCGGTCATGCTCGCTACCTACGCCGTTCGCGGATTCGGCTACCCGCTGTTTGCCTACTCCTTCCTGGTATGGATCATGTATCGCAGCCCGCAAAACAAGCTGAGCACCGCAGCCGGCTGGTTCTGGTTCGTATTCACCGGCGGCCTCAACGTATTCGGCGCCTATTATTCGAGCTGGGCCATCCAACGCCTCGGCTACCTCGACACGCTTTGGACATCGGTCTTCTGGGTTACCCTCGGCGCCGTCTTCGCACTGGGCCTGAACCGCGATAAATTCAATGGCTCACCCAGCCAGACCAGCAAGCTGCAGGAACTGAAAAAAGGCTTCACCATCATGCGCGAAGAACCCAAAGTGCTGCTCTGCGGTATCGTCCGCGTCATCAACACGACCTCGCAATTCGCCTTTCTCGTATTCATGCCTATCTATATGGAGAAACACAAGATCGGCACCAGCCTATGGCTGCAGATGTGGGGCACCATATTTACTTCTAATATCGTATTCAACCTCCTCTTTGGATTCATCGGCGATTCCATCGGCTGGCGGCGCACCGTACTCTGGTTCGGCTGTGTCGGCTGCGCGGTAAGCTCGCTGCTGTTCTACTATTCGCCCGTCTTCTTCGCGGACAACTACTGGGCCGTATTGCTTTCGGGTTGTCTCTGGGGTGCGCTCCTGGCAGGATTCGTACCGCTGTCGGCATTGACGCCCTCACTGGTAACTTCTGATAAAGGCGCAGCCATGGCGGTATTGAACCTCGGCGCAGGTCTCGCGGTATTCGTCGGACCGGCCATCGTCGGCCTCTTCATCGGCGCCGTAGGCAGCGCCGGCGTCATCTGGATCCTGTCCGGCCTCTATGTCGTAGGCGCCATCCTCATCTCCTTCGTCTCTCAACCTCGCACAACCATAAAACCATCATCACATACCGTCTATCATGAAGATTTTGATAACAGCACCGTACAATGAACAAGGCAGAAAAAAACTCGCCGGCCAGCTCGGGGAAGTGATCTACAAGGAATGGAAACAAAACGGCCGCGCCTATAACGAACAAGAGCTTAACGAACTGCTCGACCGCACCGGCGCAGACGCGCTGATCACCGAACACGACCACGTCACAGCCGGCGTCATCGACGCCCACCCGAACCTCCGTTTCATCGGCGTATGCCGCGGAACGCCTTCCAACGTCGACCTCAAAGCGGCACAACAACACAATATCCCGGTCTTCCATACCCCCGCCCGCAACGCCCAGGCCGTCGCGGAAATGTTCCTCGCCAACGTCATCAACCTGATGCGCAAAACGATCCCCAGCTGGCAATGGCTCACCGGCCATCACTGGGACAACGGCGCTCACACTTCCTACCTTCAGTTCAAAGGCAACGAACTGGCAGGCAAAACCATCGGTATGGTCGGCTTCGGCGCCGTCGCCCACCGGATCGCGGAAATGGTTCACGGCTTTCCCTGCCATATCCAGTATTACGATCCCTATACCACCTCCCCCGACCCGGACTTCAAAAAAACTACGCTGGAAGCGATCTTCGAGACCAGCGACATCGTCTCGATTCATTTACCGGTGACGGAAGAGACCATCGGCATGATCGACAAAGGCCTCATCGGCAGAATGAAGCCGGAAGCGATCTTCGTGAATACCGCCCGGGCCAGCGTCGTAAACCGCGACGACCTGCTCGACGCCATCGAGAACCATCGCATCGGCGGCGCCATCCTCGACGTATTCAACTTCGAACCCCCGGACGAAAAAGACTATAGACTCATCAACAGCCCGCTCGTGCTCGCCACCCCCCACACCGCCGGCGCCACACACGAGGTCGAAGACCATCACGTGGATATCCTGAACAAAAAGATCCTGGATTGGGTATCTTCGGGCCATCTTAACGACTCGAAAAAAGTCCGCACCACATGAAAGCGAAAGCGCCAAAAGAAGCTTACCTGGTCATCGACATCGGCACCGGCAACGCCCGCGCTGCCGTCGTATCGCCTACCGGCGAAGTACTGGGTATCTATCGCGAGAACGTCATCTATCATAAAGATCCGCATTACCCCGAAGCGCTCTATTTCGACCCCGCCCAGCTGTGGGCGCAGATCTGCAGCATCGCGGCCAACGCGATCAAGATAGCTGGCAACATCCCCATCCTCGCAGTGACCTCGACCAGCCAGCGGGAAGGGATCGTGCTCCTCGATCAAACCGGTCACGCCCTGATCGGCCTCCCCAATATCGACCATCGCGGCCGGGAATGGGAAGACATGATCCCCGACCCATCCCGGGTCTATCAGTTGGCAGGCCGCTATCCCACCTCGCTGTTCTCGGTCATGAAATTGCACGGCATCCGCATGCGCCGCACAAGCATCTGGCAGCAGGTAAACACATTCACGAGTATTAGCGACTGGATCGGTTACCAGTTGAGCGGTATCATAGGCTATGAACACTCCCAGGCCTCCGAAACGCTCTTATACGACGTTGCCTGCAAATGCTGGAGCGACGAGCTGTGTAATCTCTATCAAATAGACAAAACGCTATTACCCAGATTAGTCGACTCGGGCGCCATGCTGGGGGTGATCCAACCCGATGCGGCGGATATGCTCGGCATTTCCCAGGACGCCAAGGTCGTCGTCGGCGGCGGCGACACCCAACTCGCCATCATGAGCACCTACCCCGACACAGGCGACGTCGTCATCGTCTCCGGCACCACCACCCCCGTGATCAAGCTCACGGATCACTATATCACCGACCGCCGCCAACGCACGTGGACGGGCAGACACACCGACGAGAACAGCTTTATGTTCGAAGCCAATGCCGGCGTCACCGGCCTGAACTATCAGCGTCTCAAAGAGATCTTCTACCCCAATGAAAGCTATTGCGTCATCGAGAAGGAATTGAGCGAGCTGCAGCATTTCCAATGCATCGCCTCACTGGGCTCATTACTCGCTGATGAAAGGACCCCGCTCACCAGGGGCGGCTTCATCTTCGACACCCCCGTATCTCACCTGCTGAGCCGCGCCGGCTTCGTTTGGGCCACCCTGTGGGACATCGCCTGCAGCATCTATGAGAATTACAATACGCTCGACAGCATCGGCGCTCATGACAAAGGCTATATCTGGGCCTGCGGCGGCGGCATGGAAAGCCACACCCTGAGACTGTTTATCGCAGAGCTCACCGGCAAAAAGGTATACATGCGCAGCAATTATCGCCATTCGTCGGCCGCCGGCGGCGCCATGCTCTGCAACAAAGCCCTCGGCCTCCCCGAACCTCCGCCGGCGCCACCCGATATAGTCACCCCCGGGTCAGGCGGGAACCACAAAGAATTATATGCGGAATGGAAAAAGACCCGCTCCTCCTTACGCCAAATCTTTACCCAATGAGCAGTCCCTACTTTCCCGCTCCCCACTGCCCCCAAATTTTTACCTCATGAACACGTATTTTCTAGGTATCGACATTGGAACCCAGGGCGCGCGAGTCGCCTTAGTCGACGCCGCAGGCGGGATCATCGGTTCCGCAGGCGAAGTCTTCGAACTCACTGAACGCTCGCGTGAAGAACAATCCCCCGACCGCTGGTGGGACGCCTGTCTGCATTCGATCTGCCTCCTCCTTCGCCAGGACCGCGCAAAAGCAGCCGCGCCTCACATCAAAGCCGTCGCCGTCACCTCCACCTCCGGTACCGTCATCCCCGTGGACGACAACTATCATCCCCTGCACGATGCCTTAATGTATAGCGACAAACGTTCCGCCGCACAAGGCGTAACTTGTACCGAAGCCGCATTGAAATATCATAACAGGGGGTACACGGCGTTCAATTCGTCCAGCGGTCTGGCCAAGATGGTCTGGTTCGTGGAAACCTATCCCGAAAAAGCCGCCCGCATCCACCACTGGCTCCACGCGGCAGACTATATCACAGGCTGCCTGTCCGGGGTCTGGGGCATCACCGACTTTACCAACGCGTTCAAATCGGGTTACGATATCACGGATTATTATTGGCCGGAATATCTATATACCCATCTGCCGCTAAAAAAAGAATGGCTTCCCGAGGTGCTACCCTCCGGCGCCGTCATCGGCACGCTACAACCGCAATTGGCTGCCATGCTTGGCCTGCCCGCCTCGATCGGGGTAACCACCGGTATCACCGATGGCTGTGCATCACAGGTCGCATCCGGCGCCATCCACCCGGGCGAATGGAACACGACCATCGGAACCACCATGGTGATCAAAGGGGTTACCCGCAATGAAGTCCTCGATCCCTTAGGCCGGCTCTACAGCCATCGCCATCCGGCCGGATACTATATGCCCGGCGGCGCCAGCAATACCGGCGCCGATTGGGTCACGGAAGAGTTCACCGCCGACCTCGACCAGCTGAACCGCGCGGCTGACACCCTGCTTCCTACGGGTCTGATCGCCTACCCGCTCCGCCAGGAGGGCGAAAGATTCCCCTTCATGGCGCCTCAGGCCCGCGGCTTCGAACCCGCCGACCTGTCGAAAGCGCTTCGTTACACGGCCGCACCTGCCGACCTCGCCGACCTGCCAAAAGCCCTGCGTTATACCGCCAACATGGAAGGCGTAGCCTACATAGAACGCTACGCGTACGAGCTCATCGAACAGCTCTCGGGCGAAAAAGTAAAAGCCGTCTTCACCGCCGGTGGCGCCAGCAATAGCGACGCCTGGCTCACCATCCGCAGTAACGTCCTGGATCGCCCCATCTATAAAATGCAACACGTCTCCGGCGCCATGGGCGCCGCCATCCTCGCCGCATCGACCGCCCATTTCAATTCGATCATCGACGCGGTAAAGGCAATGGTCAAAACCGACAAGACCATAGAACCGGAGCCACGCCTGGTCAGCGCCTATGAACAAGGCTACCGGGAATTCCTCGCCACCCTGCGTAAAAAGGGCTATATAAAAGACGAGATCTATGCTTAATGTATATTTATTAAGACACGGCGAAACGCCCTACAACGCCGATGGCAACCGCTATTGCGGCCGTACAGACATCGAATTGACCGCCAAAGGTCTCAAACAAGCCGAATCCGTGTATCAACGGCTCAAGACCGTCCACCTCGACGCAGTCTACTCCTCACCGCTCGTCCGCGCCGCAAAGACCGCGGCCCTGGCATCGGGCTGGGAAAAAGTTCAAACCGACCAACGCCTCATCGAAGTCGACTTCGGCAGCTGGGAAAAAAAGACAAGGGAAGAATTCGTAGCCGAAGATCCCCAGTCATGGGCGGCTTGGGACCGCGACCCGGAACACGCCCGCGCCGGCAACACCGGCGAAACCGCAGGTGAGGTCGTAAAGCGGCTGGATGCCTTCTTTGCTGAAATGTTGACGAAACATGCCGCCCAAACCATCCTCGTAGCCGGACACAACGGCACCAACCGGCTCTACATGGCCTACAAACTCGGCATGCCCTTGCGCAACTATCGCCGCCTCTTCCAGGAAAATTCGGCGATCACTCTATTTGAATTGGATGACAACGGTGAGTTCACCCTAAAAAAACTGAACGCATGAAAAAAGCCATCTTTGCAAGCCTCTCTGCCGGCCTGCTGCTGACAACCGCTAATGCTCAACCGAAGCTCAACACCTTACCCTTCCATACCGTCGCTGAATTTCAATCCTATTTTCATTATGTCCCCGGCCACAAACCGATCATCAGCGGCCACCGCGGCGGCACCACCACGGGTTATCCCGAGAACTGTATCGCTACCTGCGAGAACACGCTGAGACATACGCCTGCCTTCTTCGAAATCGACCCGCGGCTCACCAAAGACAGCGTCATCGTCGTCATGCACGATGCCACGCTCGACCGGACCACCACCGGTACGGGAAAGGTCTCCGACTATACCTACGCCCAGTTGCAACAGTTCCGCCTCAAGGATCCGCAGGGCCATGTCACCGGCTTCAAGATCCCGACGCTCAAAGAAATGTTGCTGTGGAGTAAAGGCAAGACCGTGCTGAACCTCGACCACAAAGACGTACCGTTGGAGATGACCGCAAAGCTCCTGAAGGAATGTGGTAACGAGATGGTCATGCTCACCGTCCACAACGCCCAGCAAGCTAAATTTTACGTCGACGACGATCCGGATCACATGCTTTCCGCGTGGGTGCTGGACCGCAAGGCCTTTGACGAATTGGCCAAAGCCGGCATTCCCTGGAAAAACCTGATCGCCTATATCGGGCCGACCAACAAACCGGAGAACAAACAGCTGTTCGACCTCCTCCACGCCCGCGGCGTCATGTGCATGATCTCTGCCGCCTCCTCCTACGACAAACTCGGGAACCCCGCCGAACGCGACGCCCACTACCGCGAAACCTTCGCCCGGGGCGCCGACATCCTCGAGTCCGACCTGCCCATCGAAGTAGCGGCAGCCCTCGCGACGCACTGACGCGATATATCGTCACCCACGGCTATTCCTGCCTCGCGTTCGTCCCCACGGCACGAATATTGAGTAAGCATCCCCATGCTTGCCATCAAAACCTCCGTCCTCGAGATCTCCTTCCTCGACCAGGGCCCACGCCAGGGTCCCGTCATCTTCCTCTTACACGGCTGGCCCGACGACATCGGGGCCTGGAGCAAGATCGCCCCCATCATGAACGCCGCCGGCTATCGCACCATCACCCCCTATCTTCGCGGCTTCGGCCTCACCAGGTTCCTGGCAAAAGACTCGATCCGCGATGGCCGCGGAGTCGCACTGGCACAGGACGTCATCGACCTGGCCGATGCCCTCGGCATCTCCACCTTCTCCGTCGCCGGGCACAACTGGGGCGGTCGCGCAGCCTATCTCTTGGCCGCCCTATTCCCATCCCGCGTGACCAAAATTGGCGCCATATCGCTCGCCTTCCAGCCTCGCGGCGAATTTCCCATTCCCTCGTTTCCACAAGCCCGGCTATTCTGGTACCAGTGGTTCATGTGCACGGATGGCGGCGCAGCCGCGGTAAAAAGAGATCCCGTTGGCTTTTCCCGCATACAATGGGACACCTGGGGACCCGCCGGCTGGTATGATGAAGAGGATTTCGTAAAGACCGCCGAAAGTTTCACCAATCCGGATTGGGCGGCGATAACCCTACACGGCTACCGCAGTCGCTTTCTCCCGGAACCGGTGGACCACCGCTACGACGACCTGCAGCATCGCCTCAGCGGCATAGCGCAGCTGAAAACGCCGACCCTCGTCATCAACGGCGAATCGGACAACTGCGATCCCCCTTCCTCCTTCGAAGAAATGGAGCACAGCTTCACCGGAGGCTACGAACTGCTGACGCTAAAAAATGTCGGCCACTTCCCGCCAAGAGAAGCTCCCGACTCGGTGGCAACAGCGCTCATCAGGCATTTGCAATAAACTAAGCGCCCCCAACCGCCCTCTTCCATCCCTCATAAAAGCCCGCCAGCCGGCCATCGCCCGCGGGCCTGAAAACGCTCCCCTGCTTATGCAATCCGGCCAGGCTCTCGATAGACGCAAACACGCCGGCATGCAGTCCCGCCAGGTAGCCGGCGCCTAACGCCGACACATCCGCGATCCCGATATTCGCCACCTCCTTTCCCAAAAGATCCGCTAAAAACTGCATGATAAATTTATTACCGCTGATCCCCCCATCCGTCATCAGCTGTCTCAGCAGGATACCGGTATCGGCCTCCATCGCCGAGATCACATCCTTGATCTGGTAAGGAATGCTCTCCAACGCAGCACGCACAATATGTGCCCGGCTACTCCCGAACGTAAGCCCCGAAATGCTCGCCTTCCGCCCCATATCCCAATGCGGCGCACCCAGCCCGCTAAAAGCCGGCACCAGGTATACGCCGCCATTATCCGGCACGCTCAACGCCAGGCCTTCCGTCTGAGCACTATCTGAAAAAAGCCCTAATTCCTGTTTCACCCACTCGATCGTAGCGCCACAAGTAACGATCACGCCTTCCAACGCATATTGCACCTTGTCGCCGGTGCTCCAGCAGATCGTGCTCACCATCCCATTGCGGGAATCTTTCACTGCATTTCCCACGTTCATAAGGATGGAACACCCGGTCCCCATCGTCGCCTTCGCCGCCCCCGTGTAATAACAGCCTTCCCCGAACGCCGCCGCATGCGAATCCCCGATCATCGCACCGATACCCAAAGGCGATGGTAACAAACCTCCAAGATCGGTCGCGCCAAAAGCCGCGGAAGACGGCTTGATCGCCGGCAGGTTCAGTTTGGATAAACCAAACAACGCAAGCAGCTCAGCATCCCAATCGAGCGTCCGGAGATTGAAGAACATCGTCCGCGAAGCATTCGTATAGTCCGTGAAATAGCACCGCCCACCCGACAGCTTATACAACAGCCATGTATCCACCGTGCCGAAATAAGCCTCGCCCGCGTCGATCGCCGCGCGAACCCGCGCCACATTTTCATAAAGCCACAGGACCTTGGTCCCCGAAAAATAAGGGTCGATGATCAAGCCCGTCCGTTCCCTGATCAACCGCGAAGCGGTGGCGTCGGATGCCAGTCGCGCACAAATCTCCACCGACCGCTTACACTGCCAAAGCACCGCGTTATATAGCGGCGCCCCCTGCTTATCCCAGATCACAAAGGTCTCCCGTTGATTCGAAATGCCGCAAGTCACAATGTCGGCAACCGCCCCACCGCGCGCCTGAAACTGTGAAAAACACGCGGCCACAGAATCGAGCACATTGTCAAGGATCTCCTGCGGCGCCTGCTCCGCAAAGCTCCCTTCATAGTAAGATGTGAGCGGCGCCGAAGCCTTGGCCACCGCCTTCCCTGCCTCGTCGAAAATAAGCGTCTTGGTACTGCTCGTCCCCTGATCTATCGCAAGAATATATCGCGCCATCTCTCGGTCTTTAGTTTTCTATTCCTCTTTAGCATTTATCTTATCCACGATCACCGCCACCAGGATCACAAATCCCTTGACCACCTGCTGCCAGAACGGCGACACGTTCAATAACACCAGCCCGTTGTTGAGCACGCCGATGATCACCGCGCCTAAAACCGTCCCCAGTATCGTCCCACGGCCGCCGCTAAGGCTGGTGCCGCCGATCACCACCGCCGCTATCGAATCCAGCTCATAGCCGGACCCCGCATTAGGCTGCGCGGCATCCAGGCGCGCCGTCACGATCAGCCCGCCCGCGGCAGCCAGCGCCCCCGCAATCGTATACACGATGATCTTGATCCTCCTGATGTTGATCCCTGACAAACGAGCCGCACTCTCATTCCCGCCGATCGCATAGATATATCGCCCAAGCGCCGTCTTATTGGTAATAAAGATGGCCGCGATCACCACGATACCCGAGATCCACACCGGCAGCGGTATCCCGAGGAACCAACCGGTCCCCAGAAAATCGAACCGCGAACCAAGCCCGGTAATAGGGAACCCTTTCGTCCATAACATCGTCAATCCCCGGGCAATGGTCAACATGGCCAGCGTCGCGACAAACGGCGGCACCTTCCACCGCGTAATGGCCCAGCCATTGAACCAGCCCAGCACCGAACCGGCGATCAATCCCGCCAGCGACGCGCCCAGGATCGTAAACCCGATAAAAAGATTCGAGGAAGACATCTCGATGCCGTTCTTCAACAGCCCCGCCGTCACCGCGCCGCAAAATGCCAGTATCGACCCTACGGAAAGATCGATGCCCGCCGTGAGCACCACCAGCGTCATGCCCGTAGATATACATATATTTACCGACACCTGTCGCATCACATTCCAGACATTGGTAACCGTAAAAAATTTATCCGACAAAAAACCGAGGATAGCGCATAACACGAATAATGCGATCAACGGTTGAAGCTTGCTTAAACGTTGCCGGTAGGTTGTATTTATTGCAAATGCCATGATTTAATTTTGTATTGGAAAGGCTACCTTAAATGCCAAATCGCTGCCTTGCGCCAAATCGCTGCCCTATACGTTTGGAAGTGCCGCCTTCAACAAATTATCCTCCGTTGCCTCCTCGATCCCGAACGCCGCCGTCACACTCCCCTCGCACATCACCAGCACCCGGTCCGCCACGGCAAGCAGCTCCGGCATCTCCGACGAAACGACGATGATCCCCATCCCCTCGTCCGCCAGCTGCATGATCAGCCGGTAGATCTCTGTCTTGGCATGAATATCGATCCCCCGTGTCGGCTCGTCCAGCATCAGCACACTGGGATTTGTCGCCAGCCACTTCGCCAGCACGATCTTTTGCTGATTACCCCCGCTAAGATTTTTGACCAGCTGCTTTTGCGAAGATGTCTTGATCTGCAGACTGCCGATATATTTCCCCGCCAGCGCCTGCTCCTTGCCATCGGAAAGCACCCCCATGGTCGCAAGATCCGGCAATGTGGTGATACAGATATTCTGCCGGACGCTAAGCCCCGGCACCACCCCATCCTTCTTCCGGTCTTCGGGCACCAGCGCGATCCCCGCTTTGACCGCATCGCCCGGCGAAGCCAAAGAAACCGCCTTGCCACCCAAAGAAACAGCCCCGCTAACCGCGCCCCCATGCAACCCGAAGATCGACTCCAACAATTCCGTCCTCCCCGCGCCCATCAGCCCGAAGATGCCCAGCACCTCCCCTTTATGTAAAGCAAATGAAATATCTTTCAAGGTCCTCGATCCGCTGTATAAACACAGATCCCGCACCGTCAGCAGCTCCGGCAAAAGCTCCGTCGGCCGGCGGCGGTAAATCGTCCCTTCTTCCGTTGGAATTTCCCGCCGGACCTCTGGTGCCCCTCTGACTTGGGCGCCTGTCCGGCTTCCGCCCCTCTGCCTTAGGCGCGCGTCCAACTTCCGACCCACCATCTTTCGGATCAGCTCGTCATGCCCGATCCCCTTCATCTCCCCTGCCTCGATAAACCGGCCATCCCGTAAAACAATATACCGGTCGGCTATGGCAAACAGCTCGTCCAGTTTATGCGAAATGTATACGATGATCCGCCCTTCGCGCTTCAAATTCGCAATGATGTCGAATAACGCCTTGACCTCCTTATCCCCGATCGCCGAGGTCGGTTCGTCCATAATGATCACCTCCGCCTGATGAAGAAGTGCCTTGGCGATCTCCACCAACTGCTGCTGCCCTACTTTTAACGACGCCACCTTCGCATCCGGATCGACATCCAGCGCCAGCCGCTGCAACAGCTGCCGCGTCTTCTCCCGCATCCGTCGTTTATCGAGCAGCCCGAACGGCGTCAGCAGCTCCGAACCCAAAAAAATGTTCTCGGCTACACTCAAAAAGGGCACAAGATTCAGCTCCTGGTGAATAATGGCGATCCCCGATGCCTGCGCCTCACGGGTATTCTTAAATCGTACCTCTTCCCCGCGAAACAAAATACGCCCTTCATAATCGGGATAAACGCCGGATAATATCTTCATCAGCGTCGACTTGCCCGCGCCGTTCTCGCCCAGCAGCGCATTCACCTTGCCGGGATGCAATTCCAGGCAAACATTCTCGAGCGCGACCACGCCGGAAAATCGTTTCGTTATATTTTCGGCCACCAGCATTTATGGCAAAACTTTTACGGCTACAGGAATGGCTTCGATGGACGCGAGATTCAAATGTTCTTTATTCAGTTCCACCGCCCCGGTAAACGCCAGCTCTTCGCCCACCTTTACTCCCTTCAATAAAGGAAGAACCCTTAAGCGGATAATTTTATTGATCTCCGCCGACACATTGTTAAAATCCATCGTGTTGACAAAATCGTTGATATCGATCAGCCCCGTGGCATCCCTGGCGGCATTGCCGAAGATATATTCGGTGGCGATCTTCACGGTCTGCCCCTGCAAACCCGCCAACGAAACCGTGATATCGTCCGCATCCACGGCCGCCACCTTCCCCGATCCATGCACGAGGATATACCGGAGATTGCCGATCCCTAAGGCGTGCGAATACCGGTCGAACGCCACGGAAGGATGCGACGCCAGCAGCGGCAGCAGCGTATCGAGCTCCACAGCCCCGCCTAACCCGGGCATCAGCTTCTTATCCCAAAAGTTCTTCGCATAAGCAGCGGCGTTAAACGTCTTGCCCGCCCGTTCCGCCTTTACCTCATCCAGCCGTTTAAAATACACGGAATTATAGGCCACCATCACGATGACCACGATTCCAACCAGGTATTTAAAAAATTTCTTCCGCATCCTATTCCTTTTTGCCATAACCGGCATACTCCCCGACATTCTCCTGCGTCACAAGCTCCACCGCCACCGGCATTTTTTTGGGAAAATCGCGTTTACCCTTGAAATATTCATCGGCATACAACGCCGCGGTCTTCGCCATCACCTTCGGGAACTGCATCCCCGTCGCCATGATCTTCTTGTTCTGGATCGACTCGATGACATCAGCGGCGCCGTCGAACCCGAAGACCTTGACAGTATTGGCCTTCCCCGCCGCAGCCAACGCCTGGTAAGCCCCCGAGGCCATGGCATCGTTGCCGCAGAAAACGGCATTGATAT
>DASZOW010000439.1:0-3911 GCA_035550615.1 Puia sp. | reverse complement strand
GTCGAAGCGGGTTTTTCATGTCTTGGTAACAAACAAGCCCGCACTGAAAATGTTCCGAATAGAACGAAGAGGCTATCTTGTCGCGAGAAAAAAGTTTGGTTAGAAGGGCCCGGACGGGAGCTGGGTCGGTGGTCATCCAATGCTCACTCCGAATGGGCATTACATTGGTGACAGGCAGGAAACAAAGTAGAAAGCTAGCGACAGCTAATTCCATTTTCTAGGGCGTCGAATTCCGTGATCGGCAGCGATGGAACCGAATGCGTGCTCAGCCGTTGTTTTCCTTGCATGTGGCTCAGGCGCGGTGGCCGAACGGATAGGCAATGGACTGCAAATCCTTACATGTAGGTTCGATTCCTGCCCGTGCCTCCACTGCACGCACCATATAGAAATGATTCATGTACAGTAAAACCGATCTTCTGCCCGCTTTGGCAAAATTTTGTCAGCGTTCCGGCTTGAATTCCTTTTACCGACCCCGTTGCGGCGGACTCGGCACAATATTGATGTTTCATCGATTTGCGAGAGATCCAGCTTCGCGGGTAGATTGTGCAGGCGTTGTCAGCGCAGGATTCCTCGACAGACTTCTAGGGCATATAAAGCGAAGCGGTCTTCCGATCGTTGCTCTGCGCGACGTTCCACAAATGGTGACGGCTGGCCGTAAATTCATTTGCCTGACCGTTGACGACGGCTATCGAGACAATGTGGATATCGCATTACCGATATTGTGCCGCCATGATGCCCCGGCAACAATCTTCGTGCCGAGCGGCGTTATCGATCGGACGCTGGATGCATGGTGGCTGCAGGTTGAGGAAATGGCCAAACAATATCCTGATCCGCCTCGGTTCTATAGACATACAATTGCAGAATTCACCAAGAATCCAGACGCGCTGGAGCGCGCGCGCAGGTCGTTTCCCGCCTGCCAAATTGAATTGAACGACCGCTACTTTATGAATTCGACGGAAATCAAGAATATAGCGGCCAATCCATTGATCGATATCGGCGGTCATACAGTTACTCATCCGTTTCTAAAGAGATTGCCGGAAGAGCGCGCGTGGCATGAAATCCGGCAGAATAAGGATGATCTTGAAGAATTGCTTGGCCGCTCGGTCGAGACTTTCGCTTATCCGTTTGGGGATGCGGAGGCCTGCGATGAGCGCGAATTCAGGTTGGTGGAAAGAGCCGGCTACAAAGTCGCCGTGACGACCCGCGTCGGCAACGTATTCGCCTGTCGTCGTAATGCGATGACGGACCTGCCGCGTTACAGCGTGCATGGGCACACTGAAAGTGTTGAGGTCTATGATATGCAGAACAGCGGGATTTATTTCCTGTTAAAGTCGGGTTTCAAGTCCGCATTAGGCACCGGTTAGGAAGAACGCCCGTTTTATCGGATCCTCGCGGAAAAATTTTTTCGGATAATGACCGGTTGCTGTCAACTCGCTCCCGACCGACTAAGCACAGCCTGCACGGTCTTCAGGATTATCACAATATCACCCCACAGGCTCCAGTTCCTGACATACCAGCTGTCCCACACAACCCGACGCTGGAAGCTGGTGCCTGCGCGGCCACTCGCCTGCCATAGTCCCGTTATGCCGGGTCTGACCGAAATGTATTCCTCGATGCAATCGCCATAAGCCGAAATCTCGTTTTCCAGGATAGGCCGCGGCCCCACGAGGCTCATATCACCCTTTAGAACATTCCAAAGTTGCGGCAACTCGTCGATGCTTGCCTTGCGGATGAACCGGGAAGTACGTGTTTGAACGCGCGGATCATTCGGAAGCTTAAAATATCTATCCCAATAGGCCTTGGCCTCGGGGTTCTTCGATAGATAATCATGGAGCAAATGATCTGTCCCCGGCTCCATCGTTCTAAACTTGTAGCATCGGAACAGACACCCGTTGTGCCCCACCCGCAGTCCGGCATATATGGGTGTACCGCCTTGTCCCTCCAATTTAAGCATAATGGCCACGATAAGCATCGGAACCGCGAATATCGCCAACGCGATCGCGGCGCCGGAGATGTCGATTAATCGTTTCATAAATCGATAGAAACTCGTTGTCGCTGAGTCAACCGGGTCCAGCAGCATGATGTCATTGCCGAAAAGATAGCGAGGCCGCGTCTGGTAAATACTGGTTCTGGGAACAGCCGGCATGAGGGAGTATCGAATCCCGCAATCGCGAAGGAGCTTGATAAGGCGGTCCCGACGATCGTCCCGAAAGCTATCAAGGCACACAATATAGAAGAATTGCGGATGCCGAAGGATAAAATCCTCATGCCTGTCTGGATCCGGCAAAATATCAATATCGCGGTAACCGGCCGGGAGTTCCTCACGATCGAATTTAGCGGCCTCCTTGTCGCGCAATAATATCGCGCGAACCGAGAGACCTAACCCGGCATCGGCTGCAAGCGCGTAGAGGCTGTCGGTCGCCATATCGGATCCTGCGATAATCACCGCGGGAAGTGTCCAGCTAGCGGAACGACATTTGAAAGCGTTGAAAAAGACGCGTGCGACGACAATTAAAAATAGCGCGACAAGCCAGTTCGCGGCGATCAGAGCGCCGGGGTAGTTCAGTCCAAAGCCGTAATTGGCGAAGATGTCCAAGAGAGCACCGAAACACAGAATTTTCGAGATTTGCTGCAGTTGGGTCCACCAGGGCACGCGCCGGCTGTAATGCTCATTGGCGTAGAGAAAGAATAGCGCGGCGAAAGAGATGCAGAAATAGAGGATCGGCCGGAGTCTGGCGGCAAGATCTAATCCGTTCAGCCTTGATGGCAGGCCAATATCGAGCACATTTACCGCCATCCAAAGCGTAAACTTATAGGCAGCCATAAGTGCGAGGAAATCAAACAGGAAAACCAGGAAAAATGTACTTTTTCCCCCCGCCGGCGTACGTAGCGGCAACGAATATGAGTCATCTGTATTTTCAGCGAATGTCATGACAACCTTTCAAAATCGAGACTTGGCGTTGGCAAAGTCATTTCGTTAGATAAGCCGTCGATAGTGCTAGCACCGCACACCGGCCCAGAAATACCGCATTGCCTATGACATATCGTCTGAACAGCCGTTTTGGTTCCTGCGCCAGCCGGTATAGCCATTCAATTCCCAACTTGCGGAATATCATGGGGGCGCGCCTCACTTTACCGCCGATGAAGTCCAGTATGGCGCCGCCGCACACAATCAGACAGGGATGGCGGAGATTCCGCGCAAGCAGCGCCGCAATGCGTTCCTGCTTGGGCATCCCCATTGCCAGTACGATCAGTGAGAGTTTCCGGTCCTGAACGGCTTTCAGGTATTCTTCGTCATCGTGGAAGCCGTCCATTACGACGGCGGGGTTGACGCCTTTCCTTTCAAATTCTCTTGCGGCCCGCTGTAGGTAAGGGGCGCTCGTCCCCAGTAGCGCCGCGTTTTTTCCACCATAAAGGTTGATGATGCGCGGAATTAAATCGGTGCCGTTCAAATTTAGTCCCGGATCAGCGCCAAGCATCTTGCACAGGATTTTCATGCCGGAGCCGTCACGAAACACGAAATCGCAGTCGACCAGATGCTGGAGAAAAGTCTTGTTTCTATAGCAAAGATTGAAGCCGTGGGCGTTGACAAAGGCAATTCTGGTGGGTTTGGTCAGTTTCCTAGGGTCGATGAGCGCGAAAATTTTCGATAGCTCCAGTTCGTCGGGAACAAGCTTTAAGCGCCTGAGCAGCAAGGCGGCGCCGGGCGTCTTTTCCGTCTCATGAGACGAAAAATTATATGTCGTAGACGTGGCCATTTTCTATCCTTTTGCGTTGCCCACGACAAACGGCGAAAACGCTTTTAATGTCCACTCCGCCGAAGAAAAATTTTCGGCCTGCGTTATTTTTCTCCGTTCAAGGAACCGGGTTGGCTCGTGAATCGTATAAGACCGAGGTGAAAAAATGGCGGG
>DASZOW010000438.1:0-5413 GCA_035550615.1 Puia sp. | reverse complement strand
ATGGCCGTCCGTTTGCCCAACCTCGCCGCCGCAGTCCCCTTCTATGGAACGCAACCTCCCCTCGACCAGGTCCCGCAGATCAAAGCCCCCCTGCTCATCCACTACGCTGGCCTCGATACCCGCGTCACTGAAGGCTGGCCTGCTTATGAGAAGGCCCTCAAGGAGAACAAAAAGGAATATACCGCCTATATCTATCCCAATGTAAATCACGGCTTTCACAACGACACCACGCCACGTTATGACAAAGCCGCCGCGGAATTGGCCTGGAAACGAACCATCGATTTCTTTAGGGAAAAGCTAAGCTGACAGACACTAGCGGCTTTGACGGGAATGCCCTAATTTTTCTAAGGTGCAACGACGCTCACCTACCCGCCCGGAAAGCCCGTTAACCCTTCATGTCCGCGATGACATTGATCGTCAACGCCACGATCACGGTATTGAAAAGAAAGGAAAGCATCCCATGCAGCAGCGCCACCCGCCGGATCGCCCGCGAAGAAATTTCTATATCGGAAACCTGGAACGTCATCCCGATCACAAAGGAGAAATAAGCAAAATCGAGATAATCCGGCCACAGCTCATTAGGTATCTGCAACCCCACCGTATGTATATCCGGATCCAAAGGATGATCGCCATAATACAAGAACGCATACCGGTACGCGAACATCGTATGCAGCAACAGCCACGAAGAGATGACGCCCATAATATAGATAAAGGTCTCTAACCACTTCGGCAGTTCCCAGGCGTCCTTATTCTTTAGTAAAAGGAGTACCGCCATCAGGCTCCCGACCGTAGCCACCAGCACGATAAAGAACACCACGACCCGACCCGCGTCCTCCTGCTTGGCCAACACCCTGATCTGCCTCGGCCGCATCGACGAGAAGATCACCCCGCTGATGACGATCATACAAATGCTGAAGACATTCCAGCCGATGATAATCCGCGTCATCCCTTCCATATGCACCGGCAGCAAACACACCGAGATGATCGTGGCAACGGCAAAACACACGATTAATTTATAAACGGAAGGCAACCGGTGAACCCAGGACGGACAGTTAAAATATTCAGACATAATAGGTGACCAAAGCCGCCACGGGCTTTTGGCAAATTTATCTTAAATTCATCTCAAATTCCAAAGCCATGGCTTCCTATTCTTTTACGCTCAACAATAAACCCGTTACGGTAGATGCAGAGCCGGATATGCCTTTGCTCTGGGTCATCCGGGACCTCCTCGGACTCAAAGGAACTAAATTCGGGTGTGGCATCGCACAATGCGGGGCATGCACCGTCCACCTTGCCGGCGCCGCCGTCCGCTCCTGCGGCCTGCCCATCTCGGCTATCGCAGGTCAAAAGATCACCACCATAGAAGGGCTCACCGGCAACCACCTCGGCGAAACGGTCCAGCAAGCCTGGATCATCGAATCGGTCCCCCAATGCGGTTACTGCCAGTCCGGCCAGATCATGAGCGCCGTAGCCCTGCTCCATCGCACCCCCAAACCCACCGACGCCGATATCGACATCGCCATGCAAGGCAATATCTGCCGTTGCGGTTGTTACGATCGCATCCGAAAAGCCATCCATCGCGCCGCCGCGTCCAGCCATGTTCCCCCCGCCACACTCAAGAAACCGCTGATCCATGCATAAGATAGCCCGCCGGGAATTCCTCCGGCACACCAGCCTCTCCGGCCTGGCCCTCATCCTCGGTGTCACCAATACCAACGCCGCAAGGGCCATCGCAAAAATGCCCGCGCCTGGCAGCGCCACTGGCCTGGCAACCGTCCCCGACCCGGGAACAACCACCCTTTCCCCCTATCTCATCATCGAACCCACGGGCCGCATCACCATCATCAACCCAAAGACCGAAATAGGCCAGGGCACCTACCAGTCCATCCCGGCCCTCATCGCGGAAGAGCTCGAGATCTCGCTCGAAAACGTCACCGTCCTCAACAGCTGGGGACAGGACGACATCCCCGACCAGGGCGTAGGCGGCAGCGACTCGGTCCGGGGCTCCTATATGCTCCTCCGAAAAGTAGGCGCCACAGCCCGTGAAATGCTCCGCACCGCCGCCAGCCGCCGGTGGAACGTCCCCCTCGACCAATGCACCGCCGATAACGGCGCCATCATCCATACACCTTCCGGCAAAAAACTCGCCTACGCCGGGCTGGTATCCGAAGCCGCCACGCTCGAAGTCCCAAAAGACCCGCCGCTAAAAGACCCCAAAGATTTCAAGATCCTCGGCAGATCCATGCCCCGCCTCGACATCCCGTTCAAAGTCACCGGCCGCGCCGTCTATGGCATCGACATGGAAGTCCCCGGCATGGTCTACGCTTCCGTAGAAAGAAGCCCCGTCTTCGGCAGCAAGCTTCTTAGCTATGACGACACCGCCGCACTCCAAGTCAAGGGCGTCCTTCGCACCGTCAGATCGGAACGCGTCATCGGCAAAAATCATTCTGAAGGCATAGCCGTCATCGCCGATAACTACTGGGCCGCCCTCAAAGGCCGCAAACTGCTCAAAGTCCAATGGGACCACCAGGGCTTCGACACCTTCGACTCCACAGCTTTCGAACAGCATCTTCGCGACCTCGCCAAAACCGATGGCCTGCTGCTGCACGATAACAAGGGAGACTTCGACGCCGCCATGGCCGCAAGCCCCCATCAACTCGAAGCGCTCTACGAAACTCCCGTCGTCGCCCACGCTCCCATGGAACCCATGAACTGCCTCGCCCATTGGCAGGAAGGCGACAAGCTCGACCTGTGGACCTCCGTACAGGGCGCCGACATCATCATGGACGAGTTGCCCGGCGTTCTCGGCATCCCCCGCGACAACATCACCCCGCATATCGAGTTCGTCGGCGGCGGATTCGGCAGACGCCTGCTGGCTGACTTCGCCGGCGAAGCGGCGCTACTTTCGAAAGCCATCGGCAAACCCGTCAAAGTCGTCTGGACGCGCGAGGACGATATCCAGCTCGGCCCCTTCCGCCCCATGACGTTCTCGGCTATGCGCGGCGCTATCTCGGCAGAGGGAAAAGCCGTCGCCTTTCAACATAAGGTCATCTCCCCGTCCATCGAAGCCACCCAGAACGCAAAATACGACCGGACGAAGATCGATGGTACCATGACGGAGGGCATTGACAAACAGGCCTACGAGATCCCTAACACAAAGAACGCCTTCGTGCTCGCCGACATCCACATTCCGATGCAGTACTGGCGCTCCGTCACCAGCTCTACCCTGGCCTTCGCCCACGAATGCTTCATCGACGAGCTCGCCGTTGCGGCAGGCAAGGACCCGCTGAGCTTCCGGCTGGACATGCTCACCAAAGACTCTGACACCAAACGCATGCTCACCAAACTGCGCGAGCTCTCTCACTGGGAGAGCCCCCTTCCCAAAGGCTGGGGCCGCGGCGTCGCTCAATACGAATTCTTCGCCGGCCTGGCGTCCAACGTCATCGAAGTATCGACAAAAAAGAATGGCGGCATCAAAGTGGAAAAGGTCATCTCCGTCATCGACGTCGGCACCGTCGTCAACCCGGATACCGTGAAAGCCCAGGTGGAAGGAGCCATCGTCATGGGACTCGTCGCCGCCACCAAAGACGGTATCCGCTTCGGCAAAGGCCGGTCGCTCCAATCTAATTTCCATGACTTCCGCATGCTCCGCATCCACGAAATGCCGGCCGTGGAAGTGCATATCCTCGCCGAAGGCGGACCCAGGATTAAAGGGGTAGGTGAACCCGGTGTGCCGCCCGTGGCCCCTGCCCTCGCCAACGCCGTCTTCGCCGCCACAGGCAAACGTATCCGCCGCCTCCCTTTCGATCTCAATAAGGTCTAAAAATCATAAAATGTACCAACTCCTACTTGCCGTACTCCTGTTCGCCCCAAAACCCGCCATCGATGTTCAACATTATGATTTCTCGCTCACCCTCAGCGACAGCAATAACATCATCCACGGTACCGCCCTGATCACCCTCGAATTCAAGGAACCGGCCACCGAATTCTCCCTCGATCTTACCGGCAGATCCGCCGACGGCAAAGGCATGACCGTCTCGTCAGTCTCCGAAGGCAAAAAAAACCTGCCTTTCATCCAAACCGCCCAACAGCTGATCATCAAAGCCGCCGGCGCCTCCGGCCAGGATCATAAGTATAAGATCACCTACAGCGGCATCCCCGCCGACGGCCTTATCATCTCGAACAATAAATTCGGAAAACGCGGCTTCTTTGGCGACAACTGGCCGAATCGCGCCCACAACTGGCTGCCCTGCATAGACCATCCGTCCGACAAGGCCACGCTCGACTTTCGCATCACCGCCCCTGACCACTATACGGTCGTTGCCAATGGCGCCCTTCAGGAACAAACCGCGTTAAGCAACCATCGCAAACTCACCCATTGGAAGGAATCCGAACCGCTCGCCCCGAAGATCATGGTCATCGGCGTAGCGGACTTCGCAGTCGATCACCCCGGCGACGCCATGGGCATTCCCGTATGGAACTATGTATACAAGGAAAACGAAAAGCTCGGCTTCAGCAGCTATGCCGTAGCGTTACAGATCCTCCCATTTTATATCACCCACATCGGCCCCTATCCCTTCGAAAAGGAAGGTAACGTCCAATCGAAGACCCGCTTCGGCGGCCTCGAGAACGCAAGCGCTATCTTCTATTATGAAAATTCGGTCGGCTCCCCCGGCATCGAATCGCTGATGGCGCACGAGATCGCCCACCAATGGTTCGGCGACGCCGCCACCGAAACGCAATGGAAACACCTCTGGTTGAGCGAAGGGTTTGCCACCTACATGACCCTCTGTTACCTGGAAAATAAATACGGCCCCGACACGCTCAGAAAAAGCCTGGCCAGGGACCGCAAAAAAGTCATCGCCTTTGAAAAAACCCGCCTCACCCCCGTCATCGACACCTCGGTCAAACAGGACTATATGCAGCTCCTCAACCCCAACAGCTATGAAAAAGGCGGCTGGGTCCTGCACATGCTGCGCCGCCGCATCGGCGACACGCTCTTCTGGAAAGGCATCTCGACCTACTATACCACCTATCGCAACAAAAACGCTTCCTCCGCCGACTTCGAAAAGATCATGGACAAGGTCAGTGGCCAAAACCTCGATGGCTTCTTCCATCAATGGCTCGACCAACCCGGTCATCCCCACGTAACGATCGCCTGTAAATACGACCCCGACAAAAAGACGCTGTCCATCGACTTCACGCAACATGCCACCGCGACAGCATCCACGCCGGGAGACCGGCTTTTCGAATTCCCCCTCGAATATTCCATCGATGGCAACCTGCACACGGTCGACATCAAAGGCGAACACACCCACGTCGATCTCCCTTTCCCGGAAAAACCAGTAGCCATCACCCCCGACCCTAACGTCAACCTCCTTGCGGATTTTGATCTCACCACTTAAAAATTATT
>DASZOW010000437.1:0-5605 GCA_035550615.1 Puia sp. | reverse complement strand
CGCAGGGGCGGGCTAAGCCGGATACTGCCCGTCATGGGGCTGTAGTGGAGCCGCTCAGCGGTTCGCAAGGGGCTTCTTCGGGAGCCGCGCGGCAGGGGCGGGGATTCGACTTCTGGGTGTTGCTGCCGATACTGCTGCTGGCGGGGGTGGGAATGTTTTTTTGGCGGAAGTATTTGGAAGTTAAGGAAGAGCTGCGGGCCAGGAAGGTGGAGATGCGGTCTTTTAATGAGAATTATTTTGCGTCGGGGGTGGCACAGGCGGGGCGTGGGGGCGGATCGCGCGGTGGGGTGGGAGGCTCGGGGACGGGGGCGTCCGGACCGCGCGGTGGTTCGGGCGGTTCGGGGTCGGGCGGCGTTGGCGGACTGGGCGCGGGTGGCTCGGGGGTGGGTGGCTCGGGCATGGGCGTGGAGCGAAAGGAGCTCGAAAGAGCGATTGCCAATAGTAATGTTTTGGCGGAGTTAAACGAGGCGATTGGGAAATTGCAGCTGCGGATCTCGCAGTTGGAAGGGAAAGGCGGGCCGGCGGTTTCAGGCGGGGGGGCCGCGGCCACGGGCGGGTCTGCCGCGGTTGCGCCGGGGGCCGGTGGGCCGGGAGGCAGAGACAAGGGAAAAGTCGAAAAAGCGAAGGCCGATGGGGCGGACGTATTTTATATGGCGGGACCCGTGAACAACTATTTCCCTAACTCGGCCAAATCATTGACCAAAGACAATACTGTATACCGTTTCAAGGTAAGCGCCAACAAACAGGACGCCGAGTTCGAGCTGCATACTTCGGGTGCACCGATCAACGAGATCGTCCAGCTGGCGGAAAGTTATATCAAAGCGGCCTGTGACGAAGAGAACCTGCCTTCCTACCCAGTGAAAAATATTGTGACGAGGAAGGCGGGTGTAGCGATACTGGACGGCGATAAATGGATCATCAAAAGCAAAGCATTGATCCGGTATGAATAGTTTTGAATTATTAGAAGCGGTATTTGTAGGGATCATCATTGTCTTACAGGCGTATAATTTCTATCAAACCAACAGACGGATCGCGGTATACCGGCATATTTTTCCGGAAGAAGGGAGTTTCGAGGTCTTTAACGTATCGTTGAGCAAGGAAGCGCTGAAGCTGCATCCGCGTGAGCTGTTGGGTCGCCTCAACGAGTGGGCGCTTGGCGGCGACGAAGTGATCGATCTGATCCGCAGGAAAGGCGGCGGCAACGAGGTCACGGACAAGATCGTCTATTCGCTCAACACCTATCTGCTGCGCAATAAAGGCGTGGCCTCGGATTTCCATCTTATCAAAGACATCGTGGAGCGAAACTGCGACAGTGTCGAGGAGGACGTTCACCAGACGATCTCGCTGCCGCTGTATCTGGGATTGCTGGGGACCTTCGTGGGGATCGTCGTCGGGCTTGTCAAGATCTCGGGCATCGATTTTGCCGGTGAGAACAACGGCATGGACCTCGCCATATCGGCCTTGCTCAAAGGCGTGATGATCGCGATGATCGCGAGCTTTTTCGGTCTCATGCTGACGGTGCTGAACAACGGCTTTTTCTTCAAGGGCGCCAAGGCGCAGCTGGAGCACCGGAAGAATGATTTTTACACCTTTGTGCAGACGGAGCTGTTGCCGTTGCTGAATCAGAATATCAATTCCACCTTGTATTCGTTGCAGACGAATCTTTTCCGGTTCAACGAGGAGTTCAAGGACAATATCGGGATGCTGCGGGAAGTGATGGGGAAGAACTACGACGCGCTGGTGGCGCAGGAGAAGATCCTGAATACCCTTGAGAATATCGACATCACCGAATTTGGGAAGGCCAATGTGGTGATCCTGCAGCAGCTGAATATCTCCACGGAGAAGCTGGCGCAGTTCAATAACTATCTGGGACAGCTGTCGGAGCTGATGGGGGCGACCTCACGGGTCAGCTCGCAGCTGGATTCGGCAATTGCGCGAAGCGACAATTTCGACGCGCTGGGTCAGAAGTTGATGACGATGTTTACGGAGAATCAGCGGCTGGTAGAGTTCCTGCAGAGTCACTATGATGCGCTGGATGAGTCTCATCAGCTGATAACGACGGCGGTCAACCGGGTCGGGAATACGCTGGATGAGAGCCTGGACAAGCTTTCGATCTTTACGCAAGAGCGGATCAACGAGTTGCAGAAGATCACGCTACGGGAAATGGACCTTCTTGTCAATCAATATCCGGATAAGTGGAAGCGGCTGGACAGCCTGATCTATCTCGAGACGATGAGTAAGCATCTGGCCGAGCTGAAGACGGGAACAGTGCAGCAGCAGGACCGGATGGACCGCGAATTTCGGGAATTGAATGCGAGCTTTGACCGGGCGGTGATGGAGCTGACGCAGATCCGCGCCGCCAATGACAGCCGGTGGGGTAACAGGGTTGCGGCGTTCTTTAGGAAATTGGGGCGCTGGAACAGGAAGGCGGGGGGCGCGGGGCCGCGGTAAAAAATAAAATATGAAATCAGCCAGGACGGATTCTTTTTGGCCGAGTTATACGGATCTGATGACGAGTCTTTTTTTCGTTATGCTCGTGCTTTTTATCCTGGTCTTTGCGCGGCAGCATCAGACGATCACAGATCTGCGGCGGAAGCTGGCGATCATCAATGCGGTAGAGGGGACGCTGCATCCGTTGAAGAGTGATACGACGCTTTTCCGGTATGAGGCGCAGTATAAACGATTCAAGCTGGCCTTCGAGGTGCGGTTCATGAACGACAGTTTCGAGATCAGGCCGCCGGGATTGGAGAACTACTACACTACGGTGAACCAGCTGGATCAGGCGGGTCAGCGGCTCAAGGGGGTGATCGACTCGCTGAAACGACGCAAGGAAGGTCCCGATTCGACGGTGTTGCGCGATGTGTCGTATATCCTGGTGATCGCGGGTTATGCTTCGCGAACGGGTACGGAGCGGCATAATTATGAGCTGAGCTACCGGCGGGCCCTAAGTCTGCGGAACTATTGGCGGGATAAGGATAATATCGATTTCGAAGGGCGGGGATACAAGGGGCTTATCGATCTGCAGATCTCGGGGAATGGATGGGGTGGTGTCGGTCGGCTGCGGAATGAACAGGATAATCAGCGGTTTTTGATCCAGATCTTTCCTAAAATCGGAGATATAAAATGAATTATTTGAGGTACGTGGCGCTGGTCTTTTGCGCACTGTTTTCGGGTTGTTCCGGGTGTAGCAAGTCGGGGCGCATCCATCGCCGGTTCTTTGCGGACACGGTGCGGCGGGGTTCGGATTCGGTTGGGCGCGCCGCTTCGCGGGATAGCGCGGCGAGCGTGGGGCCATCGGTTGGGCCGACGGTACCTTCGGAGGGGGATGTGGGCCGGACGACGGTGAAGATGGAGAAGCATAATGGCGTCTATCAGATCCCGGTAACGATCAATGGGTCGCAGATGTATTTTATTTTCGACACGGGCGCGGGGCTGATCTCCATCTCTACCATAGAGGCGACGTTTCTATACAAGCAGGGGAGGCTGTCGGATGACGATGTCGTAGGCAAGGCGGATTTTTTGGATGCCAACGGGAATATCTCGCAGGATGTGATCATCCGGCTCAAGGAGGTGACGATCGGGAACAGGACGATCCGGAATGTGAATGCGTCGGTGGTGGGGAATGCCAAGGCGCCGCTGTTGTTTGGCCAGTCGGCGTTGGAGAAGTTTGGGAAGATATCGATAGATTATGGGAAGGGGGAGATCAGTTTTGAGTAGGGGCCACCCGGCGGAGCCGGGCCCGGGCGGCCGCAGGCCGGACGGGTGGGCCGTTAGGCCCAGTGGCACTAACGGGGGCCGGGTGGACACCACTGATGCAGGAAGTTGGCCATCAGCGTGGTTTTATGGAGGATGGTGCCTTCGCCTTCGGTGATGCCGTGGGTGCGGTTGGGATACGGCATAAAGGTGAACTGGCGGTTGTATTTGACCAGCTCGTTGAGCAGCATCTCCTCGCCCTGATAGTTGACGTTATGGTCGCCCGTACCATGCATGATCAGCAGATGGCCCTGGAGGCCCCTCGCATAGGTGATCGGCGAGCACTTGATGTATGCATCGCGATTCCCGGGCAGCACACCCATGAATCTTTCCTCATAAATGGTATTATAGATAAGCTGGTTGGGCACGCCGGCACTGGCGAGGCCTACCTTGTAGATATCGGGATAGCGGAACAGGAGGTTTTGCGTCGTGGAGCCGCCGCCGCTGCTGCCGAAGACGGCTACCCGGTAATGGTCGACAAAGGGCCATTTGAGCACCTCGCGCGCCGCCGCTGCCTGGTCGTTGACATTGATCCACCCCACGCTTTTATAGATGGCTTTACGCCAGGCCCGTCCTTTGGGCACGGGAGTTCCCCGCCCTTCCACCGATACGAAGATATAGCCGCTGTCGACATTGAAGAAGGAGGCGCGGCCACCGACATAGGCAGCATCGACCACAGAGGCGCCGGCGGGTTCGGAATAGGTATAGAAGATCACCGGATATTTTTTTGTAGAGTCGAAGCTCGCAGGCTTGATGACCCAGCCATCCATGGTCACGCCGTCCGCGGTTTTCAGCTGGAAGAAGCTGGTCTGTTTACCGAGGGGCGTGGGCCGCAGGTCCCTGGCGATGGTTTTGTCCGGGTCGAGCGGTTTATCGTCGGGCAGGCTGAGCCATTCGCTGGCCGGCAGATAAAGATGGCTGGAGAAGGTGTGCTCGGCCCAGCGGCCGTTGGGGCTTAGGAGATAGGTGTGCGTCCCCGGCAGCCCCTCGGGTGTGACGCGTTTGGTCTCGGCGGGTTTTGTGAGCGAGGTCTTGTAGAGATAGCGCTGGGTGGCATTGTCGGGGGACGCGCTGAAATAGAGGAGGTCCCTCTTTTCGTCCCAGCCGTCGATGCCGGTGACGTCGAAATCGCCTTTTGTCAGGAGGGTCTCGTGGCCGTCGAGGCCGATACGATAGAGATGACGCCAGCCGTCTTTTTCGCTGGCCCACAGAAAGGCCTTGCCGTTGTCGAGCCAGTCCCAGCCTTCGCCGCCGCTATGGGCCCAGAACGCTTTGATGTCGATCCACGCGTCGTCGGATTCATTGTAGATCGGCTGTACTTCGCCGTTGTTGGGGTTGCAGAGGTAGAGGATACTGTTGTTTTGGGCGCGGTTGAGTTGTTGCACAATGATATGACTGCCATCCGGCGAATATTCCATCCGCGGCAGATAGTGGCTGGCGGGGTCCCCGGGGATATTGAGCCAGGTGGTGGTTCTGGTGGTGAGGTTCAAGACGCCGATACGTGCTTCGGCGATCGGGGTGCCTACTTTGGGGAAGGGGATGGCGATGATCTTTGGATAGATGCTGTCGGTGTTGTTGATCATGTAAAATGTTCCCACGTGGCTAAGGTCATTCTGCCAGTAGGCGATGGATCTGCTGTCGGGGCTCCAACGGAAACCGTCTATTGTGTAGAGTTCTTCGCTGTAGGCATAGTCGAACCAGCCGTTGAGTTTATGGTCGTTGCCGTCGGTGGTGAGTTGGGTGCTCGTGTCGGTTGCCAGGTTTTCGCTGTAGATGTTGTTATCATAGACATAGGCTATTTGCCGGCCATCGGGAGAGAGCTTGGCGTTGAGGAGATAGCCGGCGGGCAGGG
>DASZOW010000436.1:0-2328 GCA_035550615.1 Puia sp. | reverse complement strand
GGCTTGCCCTGTGCTTTGCCGTGCTGGCGATCGTGATCTCCTGCCTGGGGCTATCCGGGCTCGCGGCTTACAGTACGGTGCAGCGGCGGCGGGAGATGGCTATCCGCAAGGTGCTGGGGGCGGATGTGCGGACGATCTTCCGGCTGTTGTCGGGTGGATTTCTGCGGCCGGTGTGCCTGGCTTTGCTGATCGGTACGCCGGTGGCCTGGATGGCGATGCATGCATGGTTGGAGCATTTTGCCTACCGGACGTCGATTGGCTGGTGGGTGTTTGGGCTCACCGGCGGGATCGCAATGGTGATCACGCTGGCGACGGTGACTTACCAGGTGGTACAGGCCGCGCTGGCCAATCCGGTGAATGACCTGCGGGACGAATAGAATTTGATGTCGCAAATGCCCCGTGGATATGTCGCCTTTGCCCCTCTTCAAAGAAGGTCGTACGTCGTAATTTGGTTGTATCATAAAAAATATTGTATGCATCCGTTAACGAATTGGTCGAAGAAAGGCCGGGGACTTCTTTTGCCCCAGGCGATCCTGCTGATATGCGTTTGCTTTTTATTACTGCCGGGGCGTAGCCGGGCGCAAAAAGTTACGGGCTGGGAGCTCGATAAGATGCCTGCGGATCTGGAGAAAGAGCTTGCCTTAAGCGCGCTGCCGCCTCATCTGCGCGGTGCCGCTACCGTTTATCTTTTAGAGCCCGCCAAGGGCTATTTGCCCGTGCAGAAGGGGTCCAATGGATTTATTTGCTTTATTGCCCGAACGAATTGGGAATGGGCGGAATTCCGGAAGGACGTTTTTGCGCCGATGGCCTATGATCCCGAAGGCGCTAAGAGGATCTTTCCTATATACAGGGATGTGGCGGCTATGCGGGCGTCGGGAAAGTTCACGCCCCTGCAGATCAAAGACTCCATCGTAGACAGGATCCATAAAGGAATATACAGGGCTCCGGCAAGAGGGGGTATCTCCTATATGCTGGCCCCTGTCATGCGGGTTTATACCGGTAGGCCAGGCGATAAGACGGTGATGACGATGAACATGCCGCATTATATGTTTTACGCTCCTTATATAACGGATTCGGATGTCGGTACTGTTCCGGATTCTCCGAAGGGACCCTGGCTGGTAAATTCCGGTAATACAATATTAGGTGATCGAAAAAGCCCGGAAGGGTATCTCATCATGCCTGCCGGTGAAGCCGCAACGGCAAAAATAATAGCGGATGGAAAGGACCTGCTGCGGCGGCTTGCCGACTACAGTTCCTATTTTAAGGCTGAGCATATGGATATGCATTGACCTGGCTCTTGCGGACAGCCAATGTAACGAAAGCGAACAGGACGGGCGGTGGAAATCTCCTTAATAATTTGATGATCAATTGAATAGCAAACCGGCATCGTTCCTGTCCGAAGTTGTCTGTGAATGTCATCTCAGCGAAAATAGCCTGGCGCAACATCCTTCGACAACGGGGGTACTCGTTTATCCATGTCCTTGGGCTGGCCATCGGCATGTGCGTTTGTATCGTGATCTATCTTATCGACCGCTACGAACTGAGCTTCGATAATTTTCATCCTGACGCCAACAGGATCTATCGCATTGTGGGCGATGTCCGGGACAAGGACGGCAATGTGATCTTTCTCAACAGTCCGTTCAGGGAGGTGGCAGGGATCGAACACCTGATCGGCGGGTTTGAAGCCAGGACAGTCTTTCATGTCTTTGGCTCGACTATCTCGGTACCATCCGCTGACGGCCAGGGCATGCAGGTCTATGACAACCGGCAGGAGGGCAGTTATGCACTATCCACCATTTTGACGGCACCGGATTTCTTCCGCCTTTTTCCACATCAGTGGCTGGTGGGGTCTCCTTCCGTTCTGGACGAGGCGGGACGTTTAGTGTTGACCGAAAGTGTGGCGCGGAAATATTTTGGGCCGGATAGGATTGACCAGATGCTGGGCCGGAAGGTGATCTATGACGACAGTCTGACGTTAACAGTGGCGGGCATCGTGCGGGACTGGGGCCGGCCTTCCGATCTCAACTACACTTCTTTTATCTCGATAAAAACCGCGCCGGAAACATGGCTGCGTGAACGTATTCCCACGAGGGACTGGAGCAGTCTGCAACCACGGCGCTCGCAGGCGTTTGTAAAATTGGAAAAAGGGATAGACCCCCGGCGTGTCAATGCGGAGCTTGCCGAATATCTCAGAAAGCTGGAGCCCGCGCCGGTGCTTTTTAGCGGCGCCCATCATCTGCGGTTGTACCTCCAGTCGCTGCGCGATAGGCATTATACGCCGGATTTTCATACTGCCGACACGGGTGACGATTTCCCAAAGGCCTACCT
>DASZOW010000435.1:0-5091 GCA_035550615.1 Puia sp. | reverse complement strand
AGCTAGACGGCAAGCTCCCGTTGGAACTCATCGAGCCGAGGCGCGCCCATCTCCGGGACCTATGCCTATCCGTATACCACAATCGATATGAAAGGAAGGACGAAGGGACGTTCGAAAAATTCTTTGGAAGGGCCGCAGACCCTCAGAACCGGCTTAAGTCGATCGAACGCTGCGAATTGGACAAGTTCCGGCCACTGGTTAGTTACCTGAAAGATCCGGCCATCAAGACCGACCCCAAGAACATCGAACTCCTGGCCTGGCTCATCGACTATAAGGGGAGACCATATGAATATGGCGCAAGTGACGATACTGAACAAAAGCCAGCCGCCCTCAAGGAAAGAGTTCCTCCTCCTATCGTATACCCGCCCTACGGCGAAGAGCCACCTCCCAGTGAAAGTCCATCGTCCGGCGAAAATCCACCTCTTACCGTAACGACGACAACCCGCCGCAAGCCCGGCAGGCTAACTATTGTCATTACCATCACGATCGCTTTGGCCAGTACCTTTCTTTACCGGTTCCTGCCCCAGCCCGCGAGAACCTTCCCCCCGATCCCGCCGGGCACCCAGGCCTGCATGTTCTGGTCAGACGATCATTATCAACCGGTCCCCTGTAATGAAAAACTCGGCGATACCGTCGTCATCGCCTTAGACTCCAAAAAACTCATGCATTTGAGAAAAATAACCCGGCCGGACACCATCACCAACGCCGCCATCGGCCACGTATGGTACGTCCGCTACCGCGGCAATTACGAATTCTACACAAGCGGCGGCTACCACCCCCTCGACCCGAATCTCCGACTAAAACCGATCACCGATTATATCATCGGAAAACATATCTCCCATCAATAAACAGAAAACACCGTTATCGATAAAAGGGTGTCGAAATGGCCGGTAGTAGATTCTGAAAAAGATTTCCGCAGAAAGGGGTGAACAAAAGTACGATCGACAGCAGCAACCCGGCCCTCAGAACCGAATACCCGATATTATTCGCCTCGAATTCGATCAAAGGTCTCCGGTTGAAAAACAAGAGGGTCGACAAGCCCCGACCCGCGAGGATGCACAGAATGAAGACAAAGATGCCCGCCACCGTTATCAGGCTCCCACTGGTCACGAGCGTGATCACGACGCGATCGGCGTAAAATTTCTGCGTAATGTCGAAATCGGTGGCAAGCGTCTGCAACACCAGGGAGAGCACAAACGTTCCGCAAACCAACAGCGAAAGCGCATAGATCGCCTCGCTTGGATTCAGATTCTCGCCTCGTATCCGGCGGACGAACGGATGGCTCCGAATGATAACAATCACCATAGCCACAAGGACCAGCGACCAGCAGAAAAGGAAGGCATATTTAAGTAAGGGCATAAACTAGTTCTTTGATTTTATTGAAATTCGCCAATTAGAAAGATTACTGAGTTGGGCGGGAATAAGACCCGGCGGTATCCCCGGTGTCGTCGTCTCCCATAAGACATATCGCTTACCGCGACAGGCATACGCCGTTCCTGCCACCGGCAGGTCAATCCCCAGGAGGGAATGACTGTACACCTCGCTGCTCAAAATAGCAACATCGTATCCATAGTGATCCAGCAGCGTGTATAAAAGCAGAGTACGTGTATCGCAATCTCCTTGCAGCGTTCCCATGAATTCCACCGGTGTATGGATGCCAAAACGCTGAAATCCGGCGCAGACCGCACCAGGACTTTGAAGATACTTCTGCGTGAACCCGTCACTATACAAATTCGGATCGCAGTCGCCATCGAGAACAAGGGCATAGGGAATATCCTGCACAAAGGAAACCACGATCTCCGCAAACCCAGTCGTATCCGGATGATGCCGAACCCGGATGGAGTCGAAAAGGCGATAGACGCCAGGTAAAAAGGCGCTATCCGAGCCCGCTAGAGCCCCGAGCATCCGGTCATAGGAAACCAGCGGTTCCCCGTGCGGCCGAAGCTGATTCTTAAATGCGGTACTCCGGGCCATGTCGCTGGTGCTTATAGAAATATCGCCTTCATAGACACTATCGGCATAGTCCTTCCAGACCCGATGGTGAACGATCACCGAATCGATCGCACCTGCCGTCGAAGAAGAATCCACCATCGAAGTATCCACATTCGACCTGGCCGCTGCCCGCGAATCCGTACCAACCGTGCTTTCCCGCACAACAAAAGTGACTTCACTCGCCTGATCACCCGAAAAAGGAACGTTCAGCACCTCAGGTCCACATACAAACCTACCCACCAGAGCGGCTAGACCAACCAGAAAGAAGAGCCCCGTAAACAACCAAAGGATCGGCCGAAACAGACCGGAAAAAAATCCCACCACCAGCCCGAACGCCGCAAGACCCAGCAGCACCATCGCACCCTGTGGACCGATAGCCAACAAAAACATGACACCGATAAAAGCCATAACTATCCATCCCGCAGATCCCAAACAACCTCCACGTTCCTTCCCTGCATAAACCGGATCCCCCCAAGCGGTCGAATCGCGACGGGCATCCAAAAATTCCCGCCAGCGATAGCCATTTTTTGTTATTGTGTTACCCGTTTCGACCCTATCACCTGCTGGCCTCCGCCACCCGCTGTGAGCCATACCCGACAATGCACCATGGTCTGCCCCACCGTTGGGCACCGCGCCCACCGTTCCCGCCTCCTTGCCAGTCGGTTTGGCCACAGGCACCCGCACCTCAAATTCTTCCCGGAAATACTCCGACATATATCCGGTGATCGTCGCCTCCAGCGTCCCAAACACCAGATCATCCTCCTTCATATGCAAAAGCCGGTACTTATTCAGATCGATATTCGAAGTCCGGACATCATGTAACTGTACCGAATACCGCCAGGTAACCCCCTGGTAAGAAACGGAACAAGGCAGCGGGTTCGGCTCGATGGCGCCGATGAAGACCTCATCCGACTCGGGAAACGGACCGTCGTTGTTCTTCCGGAATTCGGCATCGACGATCTGTGCATCGTACAAACTGATGTCAAAATACTGTTCATAAACAAACTGCTGCAGGTCCTTGATGGAATCATGTTCACCATAAAATTTCGCTATCAGTATTCCCCTGATATAGGTCTTCCGCTGCAGCACTCGGAAATGCTTCTCGATGATCCAATCCGGCTCAGCCGCACCAACTACCGGCCTGGCGCCGTTCAATCCATCCTCCGGCCCCGTCACCCCGACCGGCCCCAAAGGCTTGACAGTTCTCCCGCTCATCGGTCCACTAGCTCCCGGCCCTCGCCCACGAAAAACCCGATACAGCAGGTACAACAACAGCAGTATGAAAAGAAAAATGGCCATCAAGAGATCATTTCGCTTACGGTGGTTTTATGAAGTTCCGCATCCTCGCCGTCCCCGTATATCCTTTCCAGAAACACCCGTTGATCATCCAACTCCTCCCGGGCATCCTTTTTACGCGTATTGAACGGCGGATCGACACACGATTCATAAAAGGTCGTGGCTATCCCAAACCGCTCCGCAAAGATGTTCGCGTAGGTTTCCTTGAAACCGGCATAGCTGTCGCTAACGAAACTTGTTTCGAGCGCCTTCTTGACCTCGTAAAAATTGGTTCTATTTCGGATTTGGCATTTCAGACCAATCGGGATGACAAAAAAGAGAACCACAAGGATCGTCACCATCCAGGATCGTTGATAATGGATTTGAACAAGCTGGATTCGCCGGGTGTAGTAATTATTGGCGGTCAGCAACTCCTCGATCCGACGGCGTGCCTCCGCCTGTATCCGACCGGCCGAAGAAGTATCTTCCCCAGTCCGACGCCCCAAAGGATCACCAGCGTGCGGCTGAACAACCAAAAGACCACCAGGCTGTTGTCCATCGGTCAAAAGACCACCCGTTTGCCCATCATCGCTACCCGCGAGCCGGACAAATTCCTTCCGATAGGCTTCGCGCTCCTGCTCGACCCACTTCGATGTGGGAAAAAGCGTTATGAGCCACGGCTGGGCAATAACGATTGCAAGGAGTAAAACAAAGAGGAGCCGAAATCCCAGCGACACCAGGGAAAGCCACCTTTTCTCCGTGGTTATTTCCATCCGCACACCCTTATTGGCGTGATCCCGGCCTCTCAACAGCGGCGGAGTAACAGTGAAGAGCAGCAGGTAATAGATATTGGCGATCATCCACCCCCAGAACACTCCGATCGGCACAGCGACAATAAGATTACCGTCGAGCAGGTCGATCAGAAAATGAACGCTGCTATAAAAGGAAACGAAAAAAATAACCAGGACAAACAGCCCGATGCATGCATACTTCCCCGAAACTCCGGCATCCGTCTCAGGATCAAAGATAATCGCAGCATCCTCGCCCGAAAGCCGGCAAAGCGTGGCGATCGCCGGGTGAATCCGCCGCTCACGCATCACCCAGCTGTTTAATGAACGCAGCGGGATTTTCGTCCATCTTTCCCTTCAGCTGCTCGATATATTTCTGGATCGCATAATCGATCAGTTCCTTCTGCGCCTCCGTCGCCTTGGCTTTCTCATGGATCATTTTTTCCGCCTGATGATGGATCAACAGGTGCCGCTCCTGCCCTTTCTTATCTTTGTAATAGTCGTATCGGACCTCAATTCCATTCTCCGCCTTCACAAGCTCTTTTATATTATCCTCCAGATAGTCATAAGGGGTCTTGACGAGCATCAGCTTAAAAAAGATCGGCGTCAGCTCGATCGCCAGGAACAAAAGCGTAACAAAGAGCGAAATGCCCCACCCCGCAATCTCATCGGCCAGTTTGATCCGCTCCAGCAGCCCATCGAGCCCATGCGCTACGTTGACATTCTTGGACAGCGCAATTTCTTTCTCTTTGAGGATATCCTGCCGTTTGGCCTCGATGGCGTTCAGTTCCGTGGTATGCGTCTGATCAAACTCGTCCATTTCTTGTTTGACGTTATCCAACTGTATCTTCAATGCCTTTGCCAGGGGACCGTCCCCGGGGAGTTCGTTTTTGGCTCTTCCATTAAGCTGATTCATATAATCCGTCTCTGCATCTTTGACCCGACCCATCAACTGCAATCGCTCTCCCCGGATCCTGCCCAAATCTCCTTCTACATTTCTTAGCCGTTCGTCGAAATTGGAATCCGTCCTGTTCTC
>DASZOW010000434.1:0-8710 GCA_035550615.1 Puia sp. | reverse complement strand
GTTCGTCCTGGGGCAGTGCGGCCGCCTGGCGGCTTAGTTCCGGGATGATGCGGTCGGTGGCGGCTTGTAGTTGTGATGGTGTCCCGAGTTCCGGGCCGAGCTGGCGGAGGGGCCATGCGATGAGGTTGCGAAACCAGGCGTAGGCGTCGCCGAAGGCGGACTGACCTGCTTCCATGCCCATCATGCCCGGGATCACGGAGCCCGGCACCTGGCCGCAGATGCCGCGGACGAGCCGGCCTTCTACTTCTTTAAGCGGGGCTACGAGCATGTCGCAGGTGGAGGTGCCCATGACCTTGCTGAGGTGGTAGGCTTCTATCTGTCCACCGACCGCGCCCATGTGGGCATCGAATGCGCCGACGCCGACGACGGTATCCGTGGAAAGGCCGAGGCGTTCCGCCCATTCGGGGGAAAGGTGGCCCGCAGGTTTATCCGAGGTATAGGTGTCGGTGAAGAGGCGTGCGCGAAAGCCTTTGAGGAGCGGATCCAACGATGCGAAGAACTCTTCCGGAGGAAGGCCGTTGTATTCGCGGGCCCAGAGCGCTTTATGGCCGGCCGAGCAGACGCCGCGTTTCATGTCTTTGACATGTTTTCCGCCGGTGAGCAGGAACGGGATCCAGTCGCAGTGTTCTACCCAGGAGTAGCAGGCCTTCCTAACAGGTTCGTCCACTCGAAGGATATGCAGGAGTTTGGCCCAGAACCATTCCGAGGAGTAGACGCCGCCGACGAACTGCAGATAGTTGATGTCGAACCTGGCGGCGTGTTCGTTGATGGCTGCCGCTTCCGAAACCGATGTGTGGTCTTTCCACAGGACGAAGAGTGCGTTGGGATTGGTCTCGAAGGCGGGGAGGAGGCCCAGCGGGATGCCGGCTTCATTCACCGCCACGGGTGTCGAGCCCGTGGTGTCGACGGCGATCGCCTTTACCTTTTTGGCGACTGCGGCACCGGCCTGTTTCAGACAGTCTTTGATGGTGTATTCGAGTCCTTCTATATAGTCCAGCGGATGTTGGCGGAACCTGTTTTCGGCGGGGTTACAGTATAAACCGTCTTTCCAGCGGGGGTAGAGGAATACCGAGGATGCGATCTCGCTGCCGTCCGCGGCGTCGACGAGGAGTGAGCGGACCGAGTCTGTTCCATAGTCTACACCGATCACGAAATTATCATTTGCCATATTGGCGGGTTATGTTTTTGTGTTTGAGCTGAAGGTGCGTGTGCGCACAGGGAATTCATGTCAAATAAACATTTAATTTTTTGTTTTTAAAAATATAATTTAGAGGTGGGGCCATGAGCAGGTGATGGCGCCGGGCCGAGTTTTTGCGGGAGGTATTCTACGCAATAATTAAATTTTAATTGCCTGGTGTACGATACGTAAAAATTATTTTATGATACCTTAAACGTATTAAAGAATATCAATGACGAATCGGATATATTTCGAATACGTTGATTCCTAGAACTTTATCTTCGCTTTTACGTGTTAGTTATACAAGAAATAACCTAAATTGTCTTGCTCCTCAAACCGCCGCAGAAATGGAAAAAAAGACTAAAATCAACAGGATCAAGGCTGTCTTAGCAGAAAAAGATGTATCGCATAAGGAATTGGCGATCAAGGTTGGAGTAGCGCCCAACAGTGTTACGAGAATCTGCAATAATGAATTTCAGCCCACTTTGAAGTTACTTCGGGAGATCGCATTGGCCCTGGATGTCGACATCCGGGAATTGCTGATTTCCACCAAGCATAATCATGAATAGCATGTCTCCCCGGTTGAACGCCTGAATATCATGTATTACGAGTTTGGTTGGTATCTTTAGGCAGCTAAAAGCTGCTTATGCGACCTTCTTATCCCTTTTTGGCCTTTTTGCTTGTTTTTTTGAGTAATGTCGATGCCTTTTCCCAAGGCGCCAGGCTGAGCTGTCCGGACAGCTTAAGTGTGTGCAGTCATAAGAAACACCCCGTGGAGGCGGTGGCGGCATGAGCGCGGGGCCTGCGGGCGGGTCTGTGGGCATCACGGAGCGGCAGGCGCCGGTGATGCTGGTAGTGATTGCTTTTGCCACCGTTTATCTTGTCTGGGGATCGACCTATTTTTTTATCGCGTTGTCCGTAGCGCATATTCCCCCGATGCTGGTCGGCGTTTTTCGTTATTTGTCGGCGGGCCTGGCGATGTTGTGCTATTGCCTGGTGCGGCGTGAGAAGTTGTTTTCATGGGCAGTGATCCGGCCTGCGGCCGTGAGCGGGTTCCTGCTTTTATGTTGCGGCAATGGATGCCTGATCTGGGCTGAGCAGTATATCCCCAGCGGGCTGGCTGCGATCCTGCTGGCTTCGGGGCCGGTGTGGTTCGTAGTGCTGGACAGGCGGAAATGGGACGAGAATTTCCGGAGCGTGAGTACGATCGTGGGTTTGATCGTAGGGTTCGGCGGGGTACTTTTGTTGTTTGCCGAGCAGCTGCATGGAGGGGTCTATGCGGGTTGGCATACCGCGGCGTTGGCCGTATTAGTGTGTGGTTCCGTCTCGTGGGCGGCGGGTTCCCTGTTTTCCAAATATCGAAGCGCGCCGGTGTCCAATGCAGTAAATGCCGGCTGGCAGATGTTGTCGGCGGGGCTGGTGTTTATTCCTGCCAGCTTGTTGAGCGGCGAGTGGGGACATTTTTCGATGGCGGCGGTGCCGTTCTCTTCCTGGGCGGGTATCATCTACCTAGTGACGATGGGGTCGCTGGTGGGATACAGCGCTTTTGTGTGGTTGTTGCAGGTGCGGCCGGCTACGCAGGTGAGCACGCATGCGTATGTGAACCCGGTGGTGGCGGTGCTGCTCGGCGTGTTGTTCGGCGGGGAGCGGTTGTCGGCGTTGCAACTGGTTGGGCTTGTGGTGATATTGAGCAGCGTGTTATTGATCAATCTCGCGAAATACCGGCGTGGCGGCTGAATTCTACAGAATTCAAACAGTAAGCGCAATAATTTGTTATTTTTCCATCGATTTATGGAATACACCAATACTTTAGAGCAGGCACAGCATTATGTACGGTCTTATTTTGACAGCCATGTCAATGAAAAATTAATTTATCATAATCAGAAGCATACCGAAAAGGTGGTAGAGGCGGCGACACAGATCGCGAAGCATTACCAGCTGAACGATACCGATCTTTTTACCGTGGTGACAGCCGCATGGTTTCACGATATCGGCTACCTGGCGGGGGATGGCAAGGGACATGAGGAGCGTGGAGCGAGGATGGCGCAGTCTTACCTGGAGGGCACGGGCGTGGAGCGTCCGGTGATCGAAGCCATCTGCCGCTGTATCATTGCCACACAGCTGCCGCAGCGGGCGGTGGGGTTAACGGAGCAGATCGTTTGCGATGCGGATCTGTACCATCTGGGTACGGACGAGTTCCCGGAACGGAACAAGCTGATGCGAAAGGAAGCGGAGGCTATGCAGGGCAGGAAGATCAGCAAGGATGAATGGCGCAGGAGCACGATCCGATTTTTAGAAAGTCACCAGTATTATACCGACTATTGCCGGCTATTGTTGAATGAAAAGCAGCAGGAAAATTTAAATAGGCTAAGGCTCAGGGACCCGGAGAAAGGGGGTAATGCATTGGAAGGCGTTTTGCGTGAACATGGGGTGGAGGGGCAGGTGGAGTGGACGGGTCAGAAGGAGAAGAAAGACAGGAGCAAAGATCCCGGGCGCGGCATCGACACCGTATTCCGGATCACGTCGAATAACAATCAAAGGCTAAGCTCGCAGGCGGACAGCAAGGCGCATATCCTGATCCAGGTAAATTCCATTATCATCTCCGTATTATTGAGCCTGTTATTGCGGAAGATAGAGGATCACACGAATCTTGCCATACCGGCGACCCTGCTGCTGGCGGTGAACCTGCTGACCATTATTTTTTCCATCCTCGCCACGAGGCCGCATATTCCGCCGGGGACCTTCAACAAGGCCGACCTGGATGAGAAGAAGGTCAACCTGCTCTTCTTCGGCAATTTTTACCGGATGACGCTCGAAGAATATGCGGATGGGATGTTGATGATGATGGATGACAAGGACTTTTTGTATGGCAGCCTGATCCGGGATGTGTATTTCCAGGGCATTGCGCTGGGCAAGAAATACCGGTGGCTGCGGCTTTCTTACAATGTATTCATGTATGGGCTGATCGCTTCGGTCCTGGCTTTTTTGATAGCGGCGCTTGCTTTTCCACAGAAATAATCCCATGCCATGCAGAATGCCGTTTTACATATCATGAAGGAGTTGGAAGGTGCGGGGCAGTTGGAAGCCGTGCTTTCCTTCCGTGGGTTCATCCATTTTCTGAAACAGCGGTCGGTGGAAGAAAAGACGATGCGGGCGAAGTTCCTGGATTTCGTCATTCACCATTTCGAGGAGAGATTACAGGGCAGGGATATCATCCCCGAGGAGGAGATCGGGCAATATGCGGATCTGATGGAACTGATGTTCACGTGTGTCTTTCCCGCGCTGACGGATGAGCGGGAGAGCGCCTGGGCGTTGGGGGTGCCGGTGACGCCGACGGTGGTCTATGGTACCGATCTTTTTTATGATAAGCTGCGGGACCCGGTGACGCACGAGATGAAGGCCTGTATGGTCGACAAGGGGCAGATGGTGCGGAAGAAATTAAACCTGGAGCTGATCTACAGCCTGATCCTGCAGCGGTTGTATCATTACACTTTTTTTTCGGGGAAGAGTGTGATCCGGTCTATGGTCGATAAGGCGACGGGGCTGGCGCATTTTTACCGGCTGAACCTGGATCTCCGGTTTATCGAGGTGTTGCCGAAGGGACAGCTGCCGGCATTCGACCCGAGATTTTTGCAAAGCAAGCCGCCGGTGCAGGAGGCGGTGGCCTGGTTACGGGAGCATCTGCCGTTGAGCGCTTTTATGTTCAAGGGAATCTCGGCGCTAACGGTCACGGACATCACCACAGAGTATGTGGTGGAGAATATCAAGGACCTGATCGTGAATCCGGGGCATTGTGACAAGGACGGGCACCAACAGGAGGTGATCCGCTATCTGAATGTGCTTGCCGGCAGCAATGACATCCGATTCGGGTTGTTGCCGCTGATAAAGGTCAATGGCCAGCCGGTGTATACCGACGATACCTGTCATCCAACCTTGTTATCCGAGGTGGTCAGGGAGTCGGAAGAGGCCAATCTTTGCCTGGTGGAGAAGATCTTCCGTGAGCCGAAGCTGGTCCTCTATGAGCGTCTTCCCGTGTCGCAGCCCGGCGAGCATTTTTTCCTGGAAGCCTTGCGGCGGCGTGGGGTCCGCTCGTACGGGTTGATACCCGTGTATTACAATAACCGGCTGGCGGGGGTGTTGGAGATGTCTGCGCAAAAAACGGAATGCATAGGCAGAGAGCTATTGTCGCGGCTGGATGTGGTGATTCCCTTGCTTGCGCAGCTGTTGCAGCACAGGATCGAGGAATTCGAGACGCGGATCGAGACCATCATAAAAGAAAACTTTACCAGTATTCAGCCGGCGGTGGAATGGAAGTTCAACGAGGTCGCCTGGCATTATGACCGGATGCGACAGCGGGGTAAGGACCCGGTGCTGGAAACCATCTATTTCAAAGATGTTTATCCGCTATATGGGGCCATCGATATCCGCAATTCCACCATGGAGCGAAATGGCGCTTTGCGGCGGGACCTGGAGACACAGTTCCGGCTGTTGATCGGGGCTTTGTCGGGTCTGCGGCAGGCGGCGAGTCTACAGCTGGTGGAGGAGATGATGCACCAGGCCCAGAAATGGCAGGCCGCGCTGGCCGGCGCGCTGACGACGGCCGATGAGCTCAATCTGAATACTTTTCTCAAGGAGAAGGTCAGCACGTTCCTGACCCATTTTGCCCAAAGCCGGCCGGATCTGGCTTTGTTGATGGATCCTTACCTGGCGGCGATCGATGAGGCCACGGGTGAGGCGTTCCGGAACCGGCGTGAGCTCGAGTCGTGTATCCAGCTGATCAACCGGACCGTGAATGAGGTGTTGCAGCAGTCCGTGCCGGAGCTGCAGGCGTCGTATCCTGCTTATTTTGAAAAATTCCGTACGGATGGGGTGGAATATGACCTTTATATCGGCGGGTCCTTTGCCCCGGACCGGCCATTCGATCTGCTGTATCTGCGTAATCTCCGTTTGTGGCAACTGACCTCCATGGCGACGATCGCGCGGCAGACGCATGAGCTATTGCCTACGATGATCAATCCGCTGTCGACGACGCAGCTGATCTTTGTACATTCCTCGCCGATAGACATCAGTTTTCGGAAGGATGAACGGAGGTTCGATGTGGAAGGGGGGTATAATATCCGTTACCAGATCGTCAAGAAACGTATCGATAAGGTGAGAGTCCGGGATACGGATGAGCGGCTTACGCAGCCCGGGATGATCGCCATCATCTATTTCAATGACCGGGAGGCGGAGGAATACGAGGGGTATATCCGGTATCTGCAGGAGAAGAGGGTGCTGGGCAGCCATATAGAGCTCCTGGAGCTGGAGGATCTGCAGGGGGTGAGCGGCTTGCGGGCGTTGCGGGTCGGCGTCGTCTGGTAGCATAGCGTATACATTATGATACATCAATGGGTTGCATGGTTGAGTTTTTTAGTGTGCATGGGGACGTGTTCTTCGTGCCGGGGTTGTCATGAACATAAGCGGTCTCCGGTGGTGACGGCAAGAGGGCCGGTGGTTCCGGGACCGGCGGGTTACGATCTGGGCGCCCCGAAGAAATATGTGCTTAGCGAGTCGTTGCATGAGATCTCGGGCATCTGTTTTCTGCGGAACAATCCCGATACCATGTATGCGATCGGGGATGAGAAGGGGCGGCTTTATCATTTTCATTTGGGCGACGGCCGGTTTCCATCGTACAAGTTCGGGAATCATGGAGATTATGAGGATGTGGCCATACTTGATGAATCCGAGTTCGTGGTGTTGCGTAGCGACGGGAGTCTTTTTGTTTTCCCGGCGACGTTACGTGGAGACAATAAGGCGGTGGTGGCCTATCCGCATATTCTTCCAATGGGGGAATACGAGGGACTGTTTGGCGACAAGGGGGGTAGGCTGATCGCGTTATGTAAGAATTGTCCCGATGACGATCAGCGGGATGAGGTCTCGGGTTATGTATTGCAATACGGCAAGGGGCATAGACTGGAGATCGTGAACCATTTCCTGGTGCAGGCGCCGCGAGGGAGGCTGCATAGTATCCATGCCAAAGTAAAATTCCATCCGAGCTGTCTTGCCCGGCATCCGCGGACCGGAGAATGGTATATCATTTCCAGCGTGAACAAGGTGCTGCTGGTGCTGAACGATCAGTGGGCGGTCAAGGGGATGTACGATCTCGACCCTGTACTTTTCAAGCAACCGGAAGGATTGGCGTTCGACAAGCGGGGCAATATGTATATTTCGAACGAGGGGGTGCAGGGCAATGCGAATGTGTTGGTGTTCACCTATAAGCCATAAACCAGATTCTATATGAGCCGGATCCTGGGGATCGTCAGCGTGGTGTTGTTTTTTTGCGGAGCTGTCAGGGGGCAGGAGGCCGAGCGGGATACGATGGTGACCGTCCGCAGTTTTCCCGATAGCGTTACGGCGGTAGGTGATCCCGAATTCCTGGCCGGCGGCTTCAAACGTTTTTTACTGGGGAGCAATTACCGGAAAGAGTGGTCGGCGCCGATCCGGGTCAAGGTGTTCGATATGACCGGCTGGACGCCGCTGCAGCGGGGTGGCGGCAATCAGACCCGTTCCTTGCGGATGGTGAATGCCCAGGGCGTATCGTATGTATTACGCGGTGTCAGGAAATATGTTACCGACAATGCATTGCCGGTGGTGTTGCAGGGGGACCGGTTTGTAAAAGACCTGGTGATGGACGGAGTATCGGCGTCTTATCCATATGCAGCTTTGTCGATCCCGCCGCTGGCCGATGCGATGCATGTGCCGCATGCGACGCCGAGGCTCGTGTATGTGCCGGATGACCCGCGACTGGGGAAGTTTAGAGGAGATTATGGAAATCTTTTTGCTTTTATCGAGGAGCACGAGCCCGGTAATGGAAAGAAGACATACAATATGTACGATATCGAGAAGCTGGTCAGGGAGGACAATGACAACACCATCGATCAGCAGGCCGTATTGCGGGCCAGGCTTCTGGACATGTTCGTCATGGATTTCGACCGGCATGAAGACCAGTGGCGGTGGATGCAGGTGGACAACGGCAAGGGAAAGACACTTTCACCTGTACCTCGGGACCGGGACCAGCCTTTTTTTATCAACGAGGGGGTGATCCCCTGGCTGGCCGGTTCGGCCTGGGCGACGCCGCAGTTGCAGGGGTTTCGTGCGAAGGCCAGGAATATCAGGACGTATAATTTCAATGCCAGGTGGTTCGACCGGAATTATATGAACGAGTTGAGCGAAGCCGATTGGCGGAAGGGGGCGGAGACGGCGCTGGGGGTGTTTACCGATTCGCTGATCGAAGCGTCGTTGCGGCTACAGCCGGTTGAGATCAAAGACTATTCGGAAGACGCAATTATCGCCAAATTAAAGGAACGGAAGAAATACTTCGAGGCGGAGATGATGAGCTATTACCGTTTTCTCAGCAGGAGCGTCAGTGTGTACGGCAGCGATAAGCAGGAACTCTTCGATGTCGACCGGCATGGCGATTCTGTGACGGTGAGCGTTTATAAGGTCTCGAAAGAAGGGAAGGTGGCGAAGACTTTGTACAGGCGTGATTTTGTG
>DASZOW010000433.1:0-3309 GCA_035550615.1 Puia sp. | reverse complement strand
ATATCATAATAACGCGCTTCACCGGAGGCCGAAACGGCGATGACGCGGCTGTCGCCCGGGAAGATGATCGCTCTGGCATTTCCCCTGGTGGCATGAAAATCCTTTTCGGCCTGTGCGGAGATGGCGGCCCAGCGGGCGAGATAACCGCTATTCACCTGGTGCATATTCCTGGTCATAAACCCGGGCAGCGAACCATATTTGGCATCCATGTCCGCCAGCGGCGGGGTTCCGGGATACCCATAACGCTCCACGGTACCGTCCTTATGGACAAGGATACGCTTCATATGATCTTCGGTGATATACCAGAGGGCGATCTCAGGATGCGCTTTCTCGGTGGCAAGATAACGGTTCAGCTCGTCGTTCTCCTGTAAGACCCGGTGAAGTGCCTGCAAAGCATCCTGGTAGCCGGGATCGGCAGGCGCGGCGCCCATGAGGTTAGGGGCCATGACGAATACGCCCTTTATAGGAACGGACAGCTGGCTCAGCGCGCCGACATCGCATATCCCCGTAGTTTGCGTCAACAAAGGCCAGAACCGTTCCGCAAAGCCGTCCTCATATCCCGGTTTCAAATAAACGAGATGGACGCGCACCGAATCCCCCTTCACAGGTATCTTCAGCTTATAATAACCATGGGCATCGGTAGTAGTTTTCAGACCGGAAATCGTTTCGCGGACAACCGCGTCGGCCAGGGGAATATGGTCGGACGTCCTGATGACGATGCCCGCAGCGTTAACATAAAGGTCTTTGCCGGAATGATGCATCGGGATCCGATTCCGAAAGGCAACGAGGAGAACGGCCAGCAACGGCAGAAGAAAAAGGAACCGGAGGACATGGAGCCGGGCGCTTTGGATCTTGTTCATCATGATAATACGTTTTTTCAGTGAGGAAAAGTTGAAATTATTGGCAAGCCGGTAACGGTTTTGGCCGACGACCTTGAGCAGGTGATATTGATAGCCTTTTTTGTCGACGCCGTTCCCGACCACGGCCCTGTCGGCAATGAATTCGAGATTCTGCCGGATGGAAAAGCGGAGCAGCCACGAAAAAGGGTTGTACCAATTGATGATGACCAGCAGCTCGGCCAGCAGGATGTCGAGGGTATGACGCTGGCGGATGTGTACATATTCGTGCAGGATGATCTCTTCCCATTCCTTGTCGTTGTGTTCGGCCGGATTCACATAGATCGCATTGCCGAACGAGAACGGCGTGATCCGCTCCGCTACCCGGTAAATGCGGACCGGGCCTTCCTGCAACAAGATGGCCTGCCGTCGTACCCTGTAAAGCGAATACCACCGGAGAAGAAAACGCGCCAGCAGGAAACAGGAGCCCATGCCGACAATAAGCAGCACGGTATACCAGGCATCCCAGCGAAATGTGTGGCTCACGGGAAGCGCCGCCGCGATCACCGGTTTATCGATCACGGGGATATATTGGATGATCAACGGCTGGAGCGTCGGGTCCTCCTTATTGATCGGCCCGATATTGATAAACGGGATAAATAAGCTCAGGAGCGAATAACCCAGCAGATACCACCGGTTCATTGTATAGAAGGTCAGGCTGCGCAGCACGAGCCGGTAGAAGAGCCAGGTAATGCCCAGCGAGCAGGAGAGTTTGATGAAGTATAAGATGATGGCCGGCATGATCACTGTTTTTTACCTTCGATAATATCGATGATCTCCTTAAGCTCGGCGGCATTGAGCTTCTTTTCTTCGACAAAGAAGTTTACCAGCGCCTTATAGGAATCGGCAAAATATTCCTTGACGAAACCGCTCATGAACCTCTTTTTATATTCGTCCTCGGAGATAAGCGGCTTATACAAATAGGCGTTGCCGATGAGCCGGCTGGACAAAAAGCCCTTTTTTTCCAGATTTTTGACAGTGGAGGCCAGGGTGGTATAAGGTGTGCCCGTCACGGGCATGTTCTCGAGGAACTGTTTGACGCTCCCCTCCCCTGTCTTCCAGACGGCCTGCATGGCCTCTTCTTCCTGACGACTGAGTTTTTCCATATAATCTACGATGTTTTCGTAAATCTACGAAATTTTCGTAATAAACAAATAAAAAATTCCCGCTTTCGTTTATCATTTACTTTTACACCCGATTTACATCGATCTCCTGAGCCGCTTCCAGCGGCACGTCATTTTGAAACTAAAACAATGAAGAAAGCATTTCTGGCCTTGATAGCCATTGCCTTTTGCTATGTCCTTTCCGCCCAGCCCAAGCTCCCCAACCAGCCGGCCACCGATCCGGCCAATGCCCAGGCGCCTTTTATGAAGTTCCCGACGATCCCGCCCTTCCACCTCCTTGCTTTGGACAGCACCAGCTATCTGACCCCTGCCGATCTCAAAAAAGGCCGGAAGACGCTCGTCATGTACTTCAGCCCCGATTGCGAGCATTGCAAACACCAGACAGAAAGTATTCTGGCGGATTGGGAGCATTTCAAAGACATGAATATCGTAATGGCCACCTACCAGCCCTTCTCCGAGATGAAGGAGTTCAACAAACACTACAAGATGTATGAACATTCGAATGTCAGGATCGGCCGGGATGAGAAATTCGTTCTGCCGCCTTTTTATAAGATCCGTAGCCTGCCTTATCTCGCCCTGTACGATAAAAAGGGGCATCTGATCACCACTTTCGAGGGAACGCAAAAAACGGAGACGATAATCGATGCATTCTCGGAAAAAGTTCGTCATTAATTTTATCACTCAAATATTTAACAGATGAAAGTTACGGTTGTAGGCGCCGGCGCTGTAGGCGCCACCTGTGCCGACAATATTGCCCGTGCAGCATTGGCCGAAGAATTAGTCCTTTTAGACATCAAGGAAGGGTTAGCGGAAGGTAAGGCCCAGGATATGATGCAGACCGCGGCCTTATTAGGTTTCGATACCCGGATCACCGGAAGCACCAACGATTATTCAAAGACAGCCAACAGCGATGTGGTCGTCATTACCTCGGGGCTTCCCCGCAAGCCGGGTATGACGCGGGAAGAGTTGATCGGCACCAATGCCGGCATCGTCAGGGGAGTAGCAGAGAACATCCTGAAACATTCGCCCAACGCCATCCTGATCATCATCAGCAACCCCATGGATACCATGACCTATCTGGCCCTGACCGCTACGGGTCTGCCTAAGAACCGGATCATCGGCATGGGAGGTACGCTGGATAGCGCCCGTTTCAGATATCAGCTGAGCCAGCATCTCGGTTGCAGCCCGGCCGACCTCAATGCCGTCGTCGTCGGCGGTCATGGCGATACGACCATGATCCCGCTGATCCGTCTGGCCACCTGGAACAGCGTTCCCGTGACTAAGTTCCT
>DASZOW010000432.1:0-2998 GCA_035550615.1 Puia sp. | reverse complement strand
AAGGGCGGCAAGCTCACCGTGCGGTTCGATCGTACCGTGGACGGGACCTTCGAGAACATCTGGCTTTGCGGCCCCGCGGTCAAAGTATTTCAGGGCAGTATCTGAAACGAACCCTAACCTATGATCCAGTATTTCAAGAATGTCAACCACCAGACCGTAGAGATCGAACACCCCGAGAACGGCACCTGGGTGAATATCCTGCCGCCGCTAAAGCAGCTGGAATTCAGCAACCTGGCCGACGAGCTTGACATTCCGCTGGACTATCTCACCGACTCGCTCGATATCGATGAACGGCCGCGTTTCGAAGAATACGACAATGTCAGGCTGATCGTCATCAAGACCCCGACGGAGAATAACTCTTTTAACGAAAGCGACGCCTATTATATCACCATCCCCATCTGCATCATCCTCACCCATAACCAGATCGTCACCGTCAACTCGTTCGAGAACGGCGCCATCAAAAAATTCCTCAACACCTTCCAGAACCGTCATCCGGATAAAAAGAACATGATGGTCCTGAAGATCTTCGAAAAGATCACCCAGACCTACCTGGAATATCTTAAAGAGATCAACCAGCGGCGAAACCTGATTGAACAGAAGCTGTATGCATCCAACCGCAACGAGGAACTCCTCGAACTGATGAAGATCCAGAAGAGCATGGTCTATTTCGTGACCGCACTGCGTAGCAACGAGATATTGCTCCTCAAACTGGCCCGCACCAATTTCCTCGGCCTCAACGACGACGAAAAAGAATTTCTCGACGACCTTGCGGTAGACATGTCCCAGGCCCTCGAAATGGCGAATATCTATACCAACATTCTCAGCAGCACGCTCGATGCCTTTGCCAGCATCATCAACAACAATATGAACAACGTGCTGAAACGGCTGACCTCCATCACCATCATCCTTTCCCTGCCGGCCCTCGTCACCGGTATCTATGGGATGAACGTGCCTCTCCCCTATTCCAATTCGCACTATGCGTTCTATATCCCCATCCTGTTGTCGGTCGGCATCTCGATCGTCATCAGTTGGTATTTCATGAAAAAGAAATGGTTCTAGCTATGGCTAATGCGGCTATCTTCAATGTTCGGGTATACGGCATCCTGTTGGGCGAGCGTAATGAGGTCCTCGTCAGCGATGAATTTATCCGCGGTAACTATTATACGAAGTTTCCCGGCGGCGGGCTCGAGTTTGGAGAAGGTACGCGGGAATGCCTGAAACGCGAATTCAGGGAAGAGATGGACCTCGATGTGGAAGTTACCGATCACCTCTATACCACCGATTTCTTTCAGATGTCGGCCTTCAACCCCGAACACCAGATCATCTCGATCTACTATTACGTCAAGGCGCTGGAACCTATCCGGGCGCCCCTGCGCACAAAGCCCTTCGATTTCGATGAGCGGCAGTTGAAGGTCTATGCGGAGAGGAAAGAGATCGAGACCTTTCGGTTTATCGATCTGGCTGAATTCAGCCCGGAAAGTGTGACGCTGCCGATCGACAAGGTCGTGGCCGCGCTCGTAAAAGCACAATATTGAGCCGTTAATAGATCAGTTGGTGCGACTGCTTAACCACTCCCATCACAAAGGTGCTCTGAACATGCCCGATATTCTCCACCTGCCCCAGTTTGTTCACGTGAAAATCATAGTAGGCATCCATATCCGCTACCGCCACCTTTAGCTGAAAATCGAACTCCCCGCTGATGATATAACATTCGAGGATCTCCGGCAGCTCGTTGATCGTCTTGATGAACCGCGCACCGGATCGCTTGTTGTGTTCTTTCAACGATACATAGCAGATCGCCAGCAGTCCTTTTTTGACCTTGGAATGGTCGAGCAGCGTCGCATACTGCCGGATCACCCCCGTCTCTTCCAGCCGGCGGATGCGTTCGTGTACCGGCGTCGTGCTCAGATGGATCTGCGCGGCGATCTCCCGGACCGTGATCTTGGCGTTGTCCTGCAAGAGACGGAGTATCGCCCGGTCTTTGTCATCCAGCTCCACCGGGCCGCCAGCCGGTTTTTCTTTTTGGCCGTCTTTTTCCATGGGTCTGTTATATTTTATTCTATAAAAAGGTTAAAAAATAGACTTTCGTCCCAAATTTATTCAAGATACCAGTATTTTTGTTCTACACAGTTACCTTTGTAAAAATATAAAAAAATTTACCTCCATGTCAACGAAAACGAAGAGCATCGACCTGTCGCTCCCTTACAAGGTTAAAGATATGAGCCTGGCGGAATGGGGCCGGAAAGAGATCCGTCTCGCCGAAGCCGAAATGCCGGGTCTGATGGCCATCCGTGCCGAGTATGGCAAGCAAAAGCCGCTCAAAGGCGCCCGCATCGCCGGCTGTTTGCACATGACCATTCAGACCGCCGTCCTTATCGAGACCCTGGTAGAGCTGGGCGCCGAAGTACGCTGGAGCTCCTGTAATATTTTCTCCACCCAGGACCAGGCCGCAGCTGCCATCGCCGCCGCCGGCATCGGCGTTTTCGCCTGGAAAGGCCAGACCCTCGAAGAAGCCGACTGGTGTATCGAACAGACCCTGTTCTTCGGCAGCACAGATCGTCCGCTGAACATGATCCTCGACGACGGTGGCGACCTGACCAACATGGTTTTCGACAAATATCCCGAGCTGGTTCAGCACGTCAAAGGGCTTAGCGAAGAGACGACCACCGGCGTTCATCGCCTGTACGAGCGGATGGAAAAAGGCACCCTGCCGATCCCCGCTATCAACGTCAACGACTCCGTTACCAAATCCAAATTCGATAACAAATACGGCTGCAAGGAATCCCTGGTGGATGCCATCCGTCGCGCTACCGATGTCATGATGGCCGGTAAGGTCGCTGTCGTGGGAAGCTATGGCGACGTCGGCAAAGGTTCTGCTGCCTCGCTCAAAGGCGCCGGCTGCCGCGTTATCGTCACCGAGATCGACCCCATCTGCGCCCTGCAGGCTGCCATGGACGGATTCGAGGTCAAGAAGATGGTGGACGCCGTCAAAGAAGCC
>DASZOW010000431.1:0-13814 GCA_035550615.1 Puia sp. | reverse complement strand
GACACGCTGTCCGGCGTGCTCTGAACATAGGTATCGATGGGATACAAGGTATTCCAACCGCCCGCAGCCAGCTTCTCCGGCTCCTTCCGCGCATTGATCCGCTGCACCCATTCCGGGAGCTCCCTCATATACCAGGTGCTCGTGCTGAAGCAACCTTTGACATCGTCGAACCAGAACGCTCCCGTAGGCGTATGGCCCGCCGGTAGAATGGAAGCCCGGTCCTTGAGCGAAACGCCCACCACGCGGCTCCGGAAATTCGTCGCCAGCATCAGTTCGTCGGTGATCGTCGTAGCCAGCAGGTTACGCGGTGACATATTTCCCGCGGGTGCGCTGCCGCCTACCGGCTGTACGGTACTATCCGATACGCAATACATCGATCTTCCCGTTGCCTGGTCGATCCAATCGTTGCCCGTGATCCCGTCTATCGACGGCACCGATCCGGTAAATATCGTCGTATGCCCGACTGCCGTGTAGGAAGGAAGATGACTGATATAGGTCTGCTCACACGAGTATCCCTGGTTCATCAACCGGCGAAAACCACCCTCGCCATACCGGTCATAATACCGGTAAAGATAGTCCCAGCGCATCTGGTCGACAACGATACCCACGACCAGCTTGGGTCGCGCTACAGGCTGCGCCATGGCCGGCAACAGTGCAACAACAAACATAAGGAGGAAATAAAGGCGTCTCATTATGGAAGAAATTTGAAAGGTGACGAAGATATGGTTTTTTCAACCGCCGTCACGGATTACAGATTAAAATATCTTTCTTTTTCTTTAAAATTATTTTTCAAACTTTAAATTTCTTTCTCTAGTTTTGATTTCAACGACAAAATTGCTTTCGAATTATGAAAAAGATCCTATCTACCCTTTTGGCCTTTGCCCCCGCACTGCTTCTACACGCGCAAACTCCCAAGGTGGACAGCAACTATCGCCCGCCTACCTACGGCCAGCGGCTGGCCCTTTTCAAAAGCTATCCGAATTCGACGAGGGACGTCATCTTTCTCGGCAACAGCATCACGGCCGGCGTCGACTGGGACGAATTGCTTCAGTTGCCGGAGGCCCGCAACCGCGGGATATCCGGAGACCTCACCTTCGGCGTGCTGCAACGCCTCGACGAGGTCATCGAAGGCCATCCGGCGAAAGTGTTCATCCTGATCGGCATCAACGACATCGGCCGGAATATTGCCGACAGCCTGATCCTTCGCAATGACGAGTGGATGATCCGTCGGATCCAGGCGGGCAGCCCGGCGACGAAGATCTATTTTCAGACCCTGCTGCCGGTGAACAATACCTTTACCCAGCACCCGACGCATTACAACAAGGACCAGCACATCCTCGCCGTCAACCAGGGGATCAAGCAGCTCACTGAAAAATATCATATTACGCTCGTGGATCTCCATCCGCATTTTCTCGACAAAGACGGCCGCCTCGACGCCGGCTATACCATGGACGGCCTGCATCTCAATGATAAGGGCTACCAGGTCTGGAAAACCGTTCTCAAATCGTATCTCTAATATCTATCCCTTATGGATAACCGTCGCGAATTCCTCAAAAAGGTCATGCTGCTTTCCGGCGCAGCCGGCTGGAATGGTCTTTTTCCCGAATCCATTCTGAAGGCGCTGGCCATCGATCCTGCTCCAGGCACCACGTGGCAGGACGCCGAGCACGTGGTCATCATCATGCAGGAGAACCGAAGCTTCGACCATTGTTTTGGAACCCTCAAGGGTGTCCGCGGCTTCAACGACCCACGCACTATCCGGCTGCCGGACCACAACAGGGTTTGGCTGCAGACCAACGAAAAAGGAGAGACGTATGCGCCCTTCCGTTTCGATATCCGCGACACGAAGATCACCTGGATGGGTTCGATCCCCCATGTCCGCAGCAGCCAGGTCGATGCCTTCAACCGCGGGCGCCATGACCGGTGGCTCCCTGCCAAACGTTCGCATAATCCGGATTATGCCGACATGCCGCTGACGCTCGGCCACTACACCCGCGAGGACCTGCCGTTCAACTATGCGCTGGCTGATGCTTTTACGATCTGCGACCAGAATTTTGCTTCTGGCATGACGAGCACCTGGCCCAACCGCCTTTTCCTGTGGACCGGCACCATCCGCCAGGAGCCGAATGGCGAAACCAAAGCCTATATCCGTAACGATGCAAAGACCGGCGAGCTCTCGTGGAGCACCTTTCCCGAGCTGCTCGAAAAGGCCGGCGTCTCCTGGAAAGTCTACCAGAATGATCTCACCGTCGGTGGCGGCTTTACCGGTGAAGAACGTGCCTGGCTGGCTAATTTCGGCTGCAATCTGCTCGAACCCTTTGCTCAGTATAACGCCCGGTTCTCCACCCGTTATGTCAACAGCCTGAAGACCCGCGCGGCATCGCTGCCCGGCGCCATCGACACGCTGAAAGGCCGCCTGGCGGCACTATCCGCCGGAAGCCCGCAACGCATCAGGCTCGAAAAAGAGCTGGCTGAAAAAGAATCGATCCTGCAGGAAACCAGGAAAGAACTGGAAAAATATACCCGGGAGAATTTCGATAAGCTAAGCCCAACCGAAAAAGCGCTCTACCGGAAGGCTTTTACGATCAACGAAGGCGACCCCGACTATCATCGCCTAACCGGCCTCACTTATGAAGAGGATGGGCAACAGCGTCAGCTCGAAATACCCGCCGGGGATATCCTGCATCAGTTCAGACAGGATGTCGATAACGGCCGGCTTCCCGCCGTGTCGTGGCTTGTAGGGCCCGAGAACTTCTCCGACCATCCTACCGCGCCCTGGTATGGCTCCTGGTATATCTCCGAAATACTCGACATCATCACAAAGAACCCGGAGGTTTGGAAAAAGACTATTTTCATCATGACATACGATGAGAACGATGGGTATTTCGACCACATTCCGCCATTTGTGGCGCCGGACCCCAAAAATCCCGAAACGGGCAAGTGTTCGCCAGGCATCGATACAACGGTGGAATATATCCGCCGGCAAAACGAAATAAAAGAAGGCGTAAGACCCAAAGAAGCGCGCGAGGCGCCTGCCGGTCTCGGATTCCGCGTACCCATGATCGTTGCCTCCCCCTGGAGCCGCGGCGGGCGTGTCTGTTCGCAGGTCTTCGATCATACGTCCGTCTTCCGGTTCGTACAAACCTGGCTCAACAACAAGTCGAACGCGGGCGTTCACGAAACGAATGTCAGCCTTTGGCGAAAGACTATCACCGGTGATCTTACCTCCGTCTTTCAGCCGGATGACGGCGCAGGACGCGATGAATTGCCATGGTTGAAAAAGCAGCCATTTATCGAGAAGATCTACAATGCGAAGTTCCGGCCGGCGCCTGCGGGTTTTAAAGTGCTGTCGAGGGAAGAGATCGAACAGATCAACAACGATCCCGGCGCTTCGCCTTTGATGGCCCGCCAGGAACCCGGCGTGAAGGCCAGTTGCGCCCTACCCTACCAGTTGTACGCCGACGGCCGCCCCGGTGACGACGGACATAGCTTTATCATCCAGCTGGAGGCCCGCAAAGAAGTCTTTGGCAACCGGTCCGCCGGTTCGCCCTTCAACATCTTCCAGCCGGGCAAAGATGTCCGCAGCTACGCCGTCAGCGCCGGCGACACGCTCACCGACCAGTTCCCGCTCAAAGAAGAGTACTATTTCGAGGTCCATGGGCCCAACGGCTTTTGCCGTCAGTACAAGGGAGATAAAAAGGGACCGCTGTTGCAGATCGATTGCGAATATGAAAGACGATCCGCCAATGCCGGAGAGCTTACCGGCCGTGTGCAACTGAGGGTTCGCAACCGCGACACGCATCGCAGCCACACACTCACGATAAAGGACCGGGCTTATGGAAGCGGGGAGATCATCAGGGACATCGCGGCGGGAACAACGTCCGACATCCTGCTCGATACCGCAGCCAGCCATGGCTGGTATGATCTCAGCGTTACCGTCAAAGGCTTCGACGCGTTCGAACAATGTTATTGCGGGCGTGTAGAGACCGGGAAAGACAGCTTCACCGATCCCCTGATGGGCGGAAAATAACCGGCCGCAATATTGCATGGCGGCGGCCGCAAATGCCGCCCGGACAGCCCTATTTGGCGATGATGACCTTGACCCCTTTTTCCTCCAGCTGCTTCACGATGGCGCCGGGCACGCCGTCGTCCGTGACAATGTATTGCACCTGGTCAAGACCGCAGATCCGGCCCAGACCGCGACGACCGAACTTCGAACTATCCGCCAGGATCACGAGCACCTGCGCTACGTCCATCATCTTTTGATGCAGACTCGCCTCGGCCAGATTGGTGATGCTGATGCCAAATTGGAGGTCGATGCCATCCGCCCCGAGAAACGCAATACCCGAGGATATCTGCTCCAGTATCATCTCGGCAAAGGCGCCGGTTGCCGATGAGGAGCTCGGCCGGATCATCCCGCCCAGCTGCAATACCTCCACATTCGACCGGTGACATAATTCGAGCGCTACCTGCAACGCCGGTGTGATCACCGTCAGCCGCTTCGCCGGATGCAGACAGCGCGCCAGCTGGTATACCGTCGTGCCGGAGCCGATGATGATCGAATCATGCTGACCGACGATCCCTAATGCGGCCCTGGCGATCCGCTGCTTCTCCTTTTCGTTGATCAGCTCCTTTTCGTTGATCGGCCGCTCGACGGCGTACGGATTGCTGATCGAGGCGCCGCCGCGGGAAAGAAATAAAAGATTCTTGTCTTCCAGCAGTTTCAGGTCCTTACGGATCGTCACCCCCGATACCATGGTCATATTGATCAGTTCCTGTATCGACACGTGGCGGCCTTCTTCCAGTTTCTTCAGGATCAGCTGATGCCGCTCGGTAATATTCTTTATCGGTTTTCTTTTCATTTATTAAGGTTATACAGGTTTTTGCAAAGCTAGACTTTAATTTTCTTGTTTTTTATTATAAATCACTTTACATTTGTTTCGATTGCTTTAATTTTATTTAATTTTGTTTCAAAACTCCAAAACTGTATAGCCATATGCAACACGCTCTGTTTGCGGGCCGCAAGCTCTACCGATCGCTCAGCCTGCTGCTTCTCCTGCTGCCCGCTCTTTTGACCTTTGGTCAGAACAAATCCATTCACGGCACCGTTACCGACGAAAAGGGTGTTCCGCTCGCCGGTGTGACGCTCACCATCAAAGGCACTTCCAAAGCCATTACCACCAACGAAAAAGGGCAATTCGATCTGCCCGCCGCCGATGCCGGAGCCACCCTCGTCTGTACGAGTATCGGCTATGCCACCCAGGAAGTACGGCTGCGAGGACATTCTTCCGTAGCCATCGTGCTCAAAGATGCGGCCAGCGGTCTCAACGAGGTCGTCGTCGTCGGATACGGCACCCAGAAAAAGGTCGACCTCACCGGGGCCGTCAGCCAGGTAGGCCGGGAGGTCTTCCAGGACAGGCCGGTCCCCAACGTCACCCGTGCGTTGGAAGGGGTCATCCCGAACCTGAATATCAAAATGACGGATGGCAAGCCAACGCGCAGCTCCGACTATAATGTCCGCGGCACCACCTCCATAGGCGCCGGTGGCAGCGCCCTCATTATGATCGATGGGGTTCCTGGCGATCCGAATATGTTGAACCCCGACGACATCGAGAACGTCACGGTGCTCAAAGACGCCGCGGCTTCCGCGATCTATGGCGCCAGGGGCGCGTTCGGCGTGATCCTCATCACGACCAGGAGTCCCAAAAAAGGCCGGACCCAGCTGAACTTTTCCAGCAGCCTGACCTTCAGTGCGCCGACCATCAAGCCAAAATTCGTCACCAACGGCTACATGTGGACGAAGAATTTCGATTCGGCCTACTATTCCTATTACGACTATAAATCTCATCCTGCCAAGGCAAACAGCGTCTTTCCATTCTCGCTCGACTACCTCGACTCGCTGCAGGCCCACGACCAGAATCCCAATCTACCCAATACAGGTATCGATCCGACTACCGGCAATTATGTCTACTATGGCAACTCGGACTGGCAGAAATTGCTTTATGCGCCTACCGATCCCAGTACGGACCAGAGTCTCAGCGTATCGGGCGGTGGCGAAAAAGCCTCCTACTATCTCTCTGGGCACTACCAGTATCAGAAAGGCCTCTTTCGCTATAGTCCCGACCATTACAAGATGTATAATATCCGGTCAAAGGGTACCGTCGAACCCTTTAAATGGCTGAAGCTGGAAGACAACCTGCAATATTCGCGGATGACGTATTTCTATCCGATCATCAACCACGCCGACCCGGTGACCCCGATCTGGCGAAGGATATCCGATGAATTCTTCCCTACCACCATGCTATTCAATCCCGATGGTTCGTTGACCCAGAATGCGGCGATCACCATGGGCTCCTTTGTGTCTGGCAACAACAACTCCAATCAGACCACCAACTTCCTCAGCAATACCTCCGCTTTCGACGCTAAGTTCCTCAAGGATCATCTGCGCGTCCACGGCGATCTTACGCTGGCCTATACCTCCTATCTCGAAACACGCCTTTTTACTCCCGTACCTTACGAGGCTCATCCCGGCGTCGAACAGCAATTGGGGGATAGCAGGATGAACCAGACGACCAATACCACGAATTATGTCGGGGCAAATCTCTATACCGAGTACGAGCGTAATTTCGGCAAGCATTACTTCAAGGGTCTCGTCGGCTACAACTATGAACATTCGCTGTTGAAGTCGAATTATATCCAGCGTTATGGCCTGATCAACTCCGACCTTCCCGACTTTTCGCTCATCGACGGCCAGGCATTTACGATGACTGGCGGCGGCAGCGAGTGGAAAACGCTTGGCGGCTTCTTCCGCTTCAACTATAACTATGCCGATAAATATCTGTTGGAGATCAACGGCCGTTACGACGGTTCGTCCAAGTTCCCGGAAAACCAGCAGTTCGGCTTTTTTCCCTCTGCCAGCGCCGGATGGCGCGTATCCCGCGAATCCTTCTGGAACGTCCCGACCAATGTTATCTCGGACCTGAAATTCCGCGCTTCATACGGAACGCTCGGAAATGGGAACGTAAACCCGTATCAATATCTCGAGACGATGTCGGTCTCCAAATTGGGTATGGTCCTCAATGGCATCGTCCCTGACGCCACACAGGCGCCCAATGTCATCCCGAATGGCCTCACCTGGGAAAAATCGACCACCGCTAACTTTGGAACGGACGTCAGCTTGCTCAACGATCACCTGACCGCCAGCTTCGACTGGTATACACGTTATACCACCGACATGTTCACCACAGGGCTGCCGCTGCCGGCCGTCTTCGGCGCCGGTGTTCCCAAAGGCAATTATGCCGACCTCAAGACAAGAGGATGGGAACTCGATCTCGGCTACAGGGGACAGACGGGCTCTTCCCACCCGCTGCGTTACTCTTTCCATATCATCCTTTCGGATAACGTCTCCTATATCACCAAATACAACAATCCTACGGGCCTGATCAGTACCTATTACAAGGGGATGAAAGTAGGTAACATCTGGGGCTATGTCAATGACGGTGTCTTCACCGACGCCAACGACATCGCCAAACATGCCGACCAGACCCTCATCAAGGTCAGCAGTGCCAATCTGCCGCTGCCCGGCGACATCAAGTTCAAAGACCTCAACGGCGATGGCAAGATCACTCCCGGCAATGGCACGGTTTCGAACCCCGGCGATATGAAGATCATCGGCAACTCCTCACCGCGCCTGCCTTTTGGGTTCAATGCCAACCTGGATTATCGCAATTTCTTCTTTTCGATCTTTTTCCAGGGCATCATGAAACGCAACTGGTGGCCGGGCACAGACGCTTCACTGTTCTGGGGCCAGTACAACCGCCCCTACAGCTGGCTGCCTGTGGACGTGGTCAAGAACGAGTGGTCCCCCACCAACCCCAACGGCTATTTTCCGCGGCTGCGCGGCTATGTAGCCCTGAACTCGGGGACCGAGCTGACGGTACAACAGTCGAAATACCTGCAGAACACCGGCTATATCCGGCTGAAGAACCTTTCCTTCGGCTATAACATCCCCGCGGCGCTGATCAGGAAAGCCGGCATCGTCAACGCCAAGCTTTATTTCACCGGGCAAAATCTTTGGGTATGGTCGCCAATGTATAAGATCATCAAGACAATGGACCCGGAAGTCATCGACGGCTCCGACCCCGAGCTCACCCCCAACGCGGGTAACGGCATGGACTATCCGATGCTAAAAACTTATACCATCGGCCTCAACATCACTTTCTAAGCAACACTCAACAATCGATCATGAACAAGCTATTTTATATTGTCCTGGCAACGCTCACGATCACCGTTCTGCCGGGCTGCAAAAAAGATGACCTCGATCTGCATCCCTTCGACAGGCTGACACCATCCAGCGCATTCAACACGGAGGACGATCTGCAGCTCTATGTCAATTCCATGTACAAAACCCTTCCACAGGGCGACGACATCATCCGGGGCGACGATCTCAGTGACTACGCGGCCAACAAGAGCGCGTCGCAATACCTGATACCCAATGGCTTTTCCGCCACCCAGGCCACCGGCTGGTCCTGGAGCAGCCTGCGCAACATCAACTATTTCCTGCAACACTACCGGCAGGCGAAGGTCACCGACGCGATAAAGAACAACTATGGCGGTATCGGCCGTCTTTTTAGAGCATGGTTCTATTACAACATGGTCCAGAAGTTTGGCGACGTGCCCTGGTATAGCACCCCGCTCGATGTCAACGACTCTGCGCTCTATAAACCGCGCGATCCGCGCTCGCTGGTGATGGACAGCGTACTGGCCGACCTCGATTTTGCCTGCGCCAACATCAACGCCCCCAAAGACAATACGGCATCACAGATCACCCAGTGGGTAGCCCAGGCCTTCAAATCCCGGGTCTGTCTCTATGAAGGCACCTATCGGAAATATCATCCCGAGCTCGGTCTTAGCGGTACGGCCAGCCAGTGGCTTACCGAAGCTGCCAACGCCGCCCAGACCGTTATCAGCAGCAACCAGTATAAGCTGCACGTCAACACCAGCAACGCCGCCCTAAGCTATCGCGACCTCTTCGTCAATTCGGCGCCCTATTCCGACGAGATCATTCTGGCCTACGTCTGCAACGCCAGCCTGCAGGTCTTCAACGACGCCAACTGGTATTACACCAGCGCGACCTACGGCAGCCGGTTGAGCTTCACGAAGACGTTTATCGACACTTATCTCAACGCCGACGGCAGCCGCTTCACCGACCAGCCCCAATACGACACGATACCTTTCTGGAACGAAGTGAAGAACCGGGATCTGCGGCTACAGCAAACCATCCGCATGGGGAGCTACAAACGGAGTGACGGCTCGGCCGCGCCGCCGGATTTTACTTATACCTATACCGGTTACCAGCCGCTGAAATTTACGCTCGACTCGAAAGCCACCGATGGCATCGCCAAGAACGATAACAGCATTCCCATTATCCGCTACGCCGAAGTGCTGCTCAACTATGCCGAGGCAAAGGCCGAGCTGGGCACGTTCACCGGTACCGACTGGAACAACACCATCAAGCTCCTGCGCACAAGGGCCGGCATCACCAATACTGCGATGCCGACTACCGCCGACCCATATCTGCAGCAGAATTATTTTCCCGGCGTCTCCGACCCCGTGCTGCTCGAGATCAGAAGAGAAAGAGGCATCGAGCTCGCCCTGGAAGGCTTCCGTTATTACGATCTCTTCCGATGGGGCCTGGGAAGCCTGCTGACCAAACCATATACCGGTCTCTATGTCCCCGCCATGAACACGCTGTACGACCTCAATGGCGACGGCAAGCCCGATGTCTCCTTTGTCAGCGCCATCCCCACCAGCAAGGTGTCCGGCGTATACTATTTCCTCATCGACAACGCGCAGGCCCGGCTCTCGCAAGGCACTTATGGCACCCTGATCTGGCTCAACAACATTACGCGTGAATGGGACGACTATAAATATTATTATCCGATACCCTTTAACGAACTCGTGCTTAATCCGAACCTGAAACAGAACGATGGCTGGGACCATCCGTAAGCCAGTTGCCGTCTCCTAAGCCGATTCGGCAGTCAATTCACAACCAAGCACTTAGGTTTATCGCCTGAGTGCTTTTTTATTTATTGCGCAAAAAGTTCACGCATATCCTCTACATTTAGCCCAAATTTGCATCTTCTATTCTTATCCATCACATGACGACATCGCAACACGATTTGAAAAAAGACTTAGGGCGCATTGTACAAAAGACTATGGCAGATGTCGTCGAGGTCCGGCTGCGGGATTACCTTAGAGAAAAATCCTTTAAACCGGGAGATCCCCTGCCGACGGAAGTGGACCTGGCCGAATCCCTGGGTGTCAGCCGCAATGTGGTCCGCGAGGCCCTGAGCCGGCTCCGGATGCTGGGCATGGTGGAAACAAAAAAGAAACGCGGCATGGTCCTGGCCCGACCCGATATCCTCAGTTCGTTCGAAAGGGTGCTCGATCCGCTGATCATCGGCGACAGCACGCTGCAAGACCTGTTCGAGCTGCGTCTTACACTGGAAATGGGGCTGGCCGATCTGCTCTATATCCGCAAAACCAAAAAGGACGTCGAAGAGCTGGAACAGATCGCCATCAATCAAAAGGTCGACAGCGGGCGGCAAACCTTTCGTGTCAAGAACGAGATCGCCTTCCACGGCAAGATCTACCAGATGACCGGCAACGAAACCCTCTCGCGGTTCCAAAGCATGCTCCTGCCGGTATTCGGCTATCTCGTATCGCTGGAAAAAGTTCCTATCATCGGCAAGGTCTCCCATCTCGACCTCGTCCGTCTTCTTCAACACGGTTCCAAAGAGGATTTTCGCCAGGGAATGCTGCAACATCTCGAACATCATTTTCAAAAGCTGCGGCAGCCGCAATAATTCGCCCTGACGGAGCTGGGCATGATTAGGGCCACCCCGGCCTTCGGGCATGGCAAAAGAATTGCATAATTATTCATGTAGCAGTCATTCCGGCCGCTATGCAAAAATGTTCATTATGCAAAACTTAAATCAGCAGAACCGCGATACCCGTGACTCCAATACGACACAAAAAACTGAAAAATCTCAACCCAATAAGGCTATGGGTAATGCGGCCAATCGAAATTCACAGGGCCAACAAGGCCAGCAAAGCCAACGCCCGCAAGCCAACCGGCAGATGGAGCAAAAAAATAAAAGCATGGATCAGCAGATGAAAGAGAATGCCGAAGGTATGGGCAGCGGAAAACGCCAGGACGACAACTGAAGGAGACCGTGGACACGTTTAGACGGTCCCCTACTGTAATCTTCCTACGGTAGTTTAAAAAAGCGATATGCCCGCCGTCTGGCGGGCATATCGTATTAGAGCGAGTGGTCAGCGGGCTTTGAAGAAAGGTTGCCATTTTCATCAACATAGGCCAGCATCTGTGTCCAGTCATGATGGCCTTTGTGCTGTTTGCGTTCCTGCCGTTTTTCCAGCTTTTCCTTTTTCTTTTGCCGCTTGTTCCTTTCCCGTTCTCGTTTGTTCCAGGTTTCGGCCATTCATACTCCTTTTTGTCCCTACTATTGCAAAAAACCCTCCCGATCGAAAATGCCTGACAAATTCGCACTGTAAATGTCATTAGGACGTTTTTTTAAGCCAGGATGTCGGGGTCATGCGGAGATCCTGCGGTCGAAAACCTGGTCGGTAAACAGCGCATCCATGGGGATAAAGATAAGAAGCCTATCTTTATATATGGAATATGCCCACTTCGAACCATAAGGACGTCAATATCTACGACATTGCCCGCATCCTCAATGTCTCTACGGCTACCGTCAGCAGGGCGCTGAAAAATCATCCCGCCGTCAATAAGGCGACGCGCAAAAAGATCGTAGCGACAGCCAGGAAAATGGGCTACCGGCCGAATAATTTTGCCAGCAGCCTGCGATCCCAGAAAACCAATACCATCGGCGTCATCATCCACGAGCTCAACAGTAATTTTATCATCTCCGTGCTCACCGGCATCGAAAAGGTAACGGCCGAAGCCGGCTATGACATCATCATCGCCCACTCCTCCGAAACGGCCGCCAAAGAGATAGCCAACGCCCATAACCTCTTCTATAAACGCGTGGACGGGCTCATCGCCTCGCTGGCATACGACACGGAGAATATGAAGCATTTCGAACCCTTTTTCAACAAGGGAGTTCCGGTTGTCTTCTTCGACCGGGTAGACGAGCAAACGCAAGGCGTTAAGGTCGTCATCGACAATGTCAAGGCCGGCGCCACCGCCACGGAACATCTTATCCGCCAGGGATGCCGGGACATCGTGCACATGACAGGCAACCTGCAACGAAACGTTTATGCCGATCGGCTCAAAGGATATAAAGAGGCGCTTCTTGCCAATGGGCTACCCTTTCGCGAAGACCGGGTGATCGTCAACGACCTCAGCGCCGGGATGGCCGTCGAAGCGGCTAGACAGATCATGGATATGCACCCGCGCCCGGACGGTCTGTTCGTCACCAACGATTTCTGCGCCAGCATTTGTATGCAGACATTAAAGGAAGGAGGGATAAAGATTCCCGAAGACATCGCCGTAGTGGGCTTCAACAACGATATCATCTCGACGATCGTGGAACCGCGGCTTACGACCATCAGCTATCCGGGGAAAGAGATCGGCGAAGTCGCCGCCCGTCACCTGGTCAACCAGCTCAACCAGGGCAAAAAAGACAGCCTGACGAACAAGGTGATCCTCAGCTCCAGGCTGATCGTTCGCGCTTCGTCCCTTAAAGACCCGGGCGCTTTGCCCGCTTGATTCATTGAACATTTTACCGGCCGGATCCATTCACGCATCGGCGGGAAGAAGCCTGGATATCCAACGCCGTCTCCAACTGAACCGTCTTGTACCGTGGTACCGTGTTCCTGGTCTCGATGAGATTCAACAGCAGCTCCGCCGCCTGCTGACCGATATCGAAAGTAGGTTGACGGACGGATGTCAGCGCAGGCGCCAGCAAATGATTGATGGGATTATCGGAAAAGCCTACCAGCGCCACATCCTCGGGTATCCGCAGATTCATTTCGTTCAATACATTCATACAGATCATCGCCAGCCGCTCTACGGAGGCCAGGATCGCATTCGGTTTGTCGGGACCGGAGAACAGCTTCCGGATCGACCGCTCGATCTCGTGAAATTCGAAATTGCAATGCACGACCCATTCATCCCGCATCGGGATACCATATTTCTTAAGCGCATCGGAATAGCCATTCAGCCGCTTTTGGGTGATGCTCAGAAATTCCGAGATCGTCAGATGCGCAATGTCATGATACCCTTCCTGGATAAGATGCTCTGTGGCTTTATAGGCGCCATAATAGTCATTTACTACTACCTTATGCGTCGAGATCTCGTCGGATACCCTGTCGAACATCACCACGGGAACGCCTTTTGCAATCATTTCCCGGATATGCGTCAGGGAACGCGTTTCATTGGAAAGGGAAATGATCAGGCCTTCGATGCGCCGGGAAGTGAGCAGCTGCATATTGATGACCTCCCTTTCGAACTTTTCATGGCTTTGAAAGATGATCACATGATAACCCTTGCTATAAGCGATGTCCTCGATGCCCGCGATCGTGGCGGCACAAAAATTATTGGCGATCTCCGGCACGATGACGCCGATGATCTTGCTTTTCTTTTCCTTCAACGACAATGCTATGGGGTTGGGGCTGTATTGAAGCTCGGCTGCCAGCTCCCGTACGATCTGCCGCGTGGCCGGCTTGATCTCGCTGCTGTCCCGAAGAGCTCGGGACACGGTAGATACGGAAAGCTTCAATCGTTGCGCAATATCCTTGATGGTCACATTATGCTGCTCACTCATTCC
>DASZOW010000430.1:0-6276 GCA_035550615.1 Puia sp. | reverse complement strand
GATCTTTTTCAGCAGCTTATACCCGTGATCTCCGGGGCCCAGCCCGTCGCCATGACCGACGTACACCTTCTTCCCGTTGAACTCGAACTTCTTCGGTTCATGATAGACGGGGATGTTCAGCTCCTCCTCGAAATACCCGCTCATCCACATGTCGTGGTTACCCGTGAAGAAATGGATCGGAATACCCGAATCCGTGATCTCCGCCAGCTTGCCCAAAATACGGGTGTACCCTTTGGGCACCACCGTCCGGTATTCATACCAGAAGTCAAAGAGATCGCCAACGATAAAGATGACCGCCGCATCCGCACGGATACGTTCCAGGAAGGCCACGATGCGCCGTTCGCGGATCAGGCTGGTGGCATGGTCGGGAGCTCCCAGGTGAAAATCGGAGAGAAAATATACTTTTTTTCCGGGAGGGATCTGCATGGATGCAAATATAGGCTAGTGTCTGTCCACGAGGAAAAGATATACCTGCTTAGGTCCGTGTACGCCGACGACCAGGGTCTTTTCGATATCCGCGGTGCGGCTCGGCCCCGTGGCAAAGCTCATGAGGGACGGGAGCTGCCCCTGATATTTTTCCTTAAGTCCCAGGAGCGCATCCCGGATATCGTAGACCAACTGATCCGTATAAGCGATACAGACATGCACGGGAGCATAGACGCTCACTGTTCGCCCGCTGGGGCCTGCCGAGCTGAGGACAATGGTGCCGGTCCTTGCGACCAGGGTTTCACAGGTAGTGATCGCCGCATCGCAATCGCCCAGCTCCTTTGAATAGGTCGGATTGAAGGTATGTTCCTGCAAGGTCTTACGCACCTTATCTTCCCGGCAGAAGATATTCTTCCAGCCCTGCGCGGCGATCAGCGCATTCAGCTGTTCCACCAGCTCTTTGTGGTCCATGCAAAAGACAAACTTTCCCTGGAGCCTGGTGAACTGCTCGGCAAATTCTATTTCCAGGTCTTGCCTGGACGGTTGAAAGACAGAATGCGAACCTTCACTCTGTGGAAAAGGAATAGGCGTTGATTCACTCAACGCCTTCCTGATCTTTTTTAAAATATTTTCTTTTGCTGAAGAAACGTTCATGGCATCTCTTTTAAGCCGCCTCCGGCGGCTTAGCTTACTTAACTTCTTCGGTGGCAGGAGGAACGACCACGGCCGGGGGCACTCCGTTGCTCTGTTCGTGCTCGGAGACATCCAGCAGCCTCTTTTCCTCGTATGGGCGTTTGCCGATCAGCGCTTCTACGTCGCTCTGGAAAAGCACTTCCCTTTCGAGCAGCGCTTCGGCCAGCAGTTTGACCTCCCGGCTTTTTTCCGTAAGAAGATGTTTAGTGGCTTCATACGCTTTATCGATCAGCTTCCGCACCTCTTCGTCGATGAGCTTCGACGTCTCTTCCGAATAAGGTTTGGTAAAGGAATTCTCCTGCTGTGGATCATAAAAGCTGACATTTCCTACCTTGTCGTTCATCCCGTATACCGTGACCATGGAATAAGCGATCCTTGTGATCTGCTGCAGGTCATTTTGCGCGCCGGTGGAGATCTTACCGAAGTTCAATTCCTCACTGGCTCTTCCGCCCAACGTCATACATATCTGGTCGAAAAGCTGGTCGGTATTGTACAGGTATTGCTCTTTGGGGGTGTATTGGGCGTATCCCAGCGCGGCGACGCCTCTTGGTACGATCGTCACCTTTAACAAGGGATAAGCGTGTTCGAGAAACCAGCCGCAGATCGCGTGGCCCGCCTCATGATAGGCGATGATCCGTTTTTCGTCCGGGGAGATGATCTTATTCTTCTTTTCCAGGCCGCCGATCACCCGGTCTACGGCATCCTGGAAGTCTTCCATTTCTACCGTTTCCTTGCCCTTACGGGCGGCGATCAGTGCGGCTTCGTTGCAAACATTGGCGATGTCGGCGCCGGCGAAACCGGGAGTCTGTTCGGCCAGCTTATGAATATCCAGCTTGCTGGAGATCTTGATAGGCTTAAGATGGACTTTGAAGATCGCTTCCCGTCCTTTGAGATCGGGTTTGTCGATGCTGATCTGCCGGTCGAAACGGCCGGGGCGGAGCAGGGCGGTGTCGAGTACATCCGGCCGGTTGGTAGCGGCCAGGACGATGATCCCGCTGTCACCACCGAAACCGTCCATCTCCACGAGCAGCTGGTTGAGGGTGCTTTCCCTTTCGTCATTGCTCATGATGGCGTTCTTCCCACGCGCGCGGCCGATGGCGTCGATCTCATCGATAAAGATGACGCAGGGAGCTTTTTCCCGGGCCTGTTTGAACAGATCGCGGACGCGGCTGGCGCCGACCCCGACGAATAATTCCACGAAGTCGGAACCGCTCATAGAGAAGAAGGGAACCTGCGCTTCACCCGCCATAGCCTTGGCCAAAAGGGTCTTACCGGTTCCGGGAGGACCTACTAACAAGGCTCCTTTGGGTATCTTACCGCCGAGGGCAGTGTATTTTTTGGGATTTTTGAGGAAGTCCACGATCTCCATGACCTCGACCTTGGCCTCATCCAATCCCGCGACATCGCTAAAGGTGATGGTGACCTTGGTGCCCTTGTCAAAAAGCGTAGCTTTGGATTTACCGATATTGAAGATGCCGCCCGGGCCGCCGGTACCGGCCTGGCCCCCCATTTTTCGCATCAGCATCACCCAGATCAGGACGATGATGAGCAGTGGCAGGAGGAAGTTCAGCAGCGGCCCGAACCATTCTCCTTCCGGTTTCGAGTATATCGGGACCTCCAGCTGGGGATTCTTGGCAAAATAGTCCCGCAATATCTTCTCATAATCCTTGACGTCGGTAACCCTGAACTCGAACTGCGGCCCATCCTTGCTCATACCGCTGGGCCAGGAATTCGATTTGTTGTATTTGGCATAAAAGGGTTTGGACAGGCTATCTTTCTTGATATAGACGCGGACCAGGTTCTTGTTGGAGATCAGATCGATCTTCTCGACATCCCCCTGGGCGAGCATATTTTTCCGAAAGTCCAGCTCATCCGCGGGGTGAGCATCGGGAGAAAAGGACCCGAACAGGTTGAAGCCTATGAGGACGGCTGCAATGATGCCCCAGATCCAGTAGATGCTGAACTTGGGCCCTTTACGCTGACCATTGTCGTCATCCCCTCTGGGCCGGAACCGCGGAAAGTTGTTTTTATCGGTTTGTTTAAAATCGTCTTGTGGCATTTTGTATTAATCCGTGTTGTTTTTGCTGTATTTATAATATAAATAATAAAAAATACAAGGTGAAAATGTTCAAAAAAAACCTTGAAACGGCAAAATATACTGTTAAATTGTCGGTTTCCAGTCTTTTATGTTGTTCATCCACTACCCTTGGTGTTTTTCCTGCGGGGCATCGCTCCACATGTCCTCCAATTTGTAAAAACGGCGATTTTCAGGCAGCATCACATGGACTACTACATTTACATAATCGATCAGGACCCATTGATAGGTCTGTCTGCCTTCGTGTTTATAGGGAAGTTCATCGCAATTCTTCTTGACCCCTTCTTCCACAGAATCGGCTATGGCCTTTACCTGGGTGGTACTGCCGGCCTCACAGATGATAAAGAAATCCGCCACTGCTTCCGGGATCTTTCGTAAGTCGAGGGATATGATATTTTCTCCTTTTTTCTCCTGTATCGCTTTGATGATGGTTTTTATAATTTTCGAACTCCTCGTTAATCTGACGACGCTATTGCGTTTACGGGTAGCTAATATAGACAGCTGTTCCAATAATCAGTACTTTTTGTGATAAATTGCGTTCTCTCAAAAATAGGAATCTTTTGCCGATCGGTGACTCTTTTATTGAATTAGAATCGGTGGACAGCACCAACAACTATGCCATGGCCCTGGCGGCTGCAGGCAAGGCTTCGCATGGTACACTGGTTTTCGCCCACGATCAATGGGCAGGCAAGGGACAGCGGGGACGAAGCTGGAGCAGCACGCGGGGCGAGAACATCATCCTCAGTGCTGTTTTAGAGCCAGTTGCGCTACCGCCCCCGGCAGGCTTCGCGTTAAGCGCCGGTGTGGCGCTGGCCTGCTACGATTTTTTCAGTGTCTATGCGGGTCAGGAATCTACCGCCATCAAGTGGCCCAATGATCTTTATTGGAATGACAGAAAGGCAGGGGGCATCCTCATCGAGAACCAGATAAAAGGCGATCGCTGGTTGTATGCCATCGTTGGAATCGGGATCAACATCAACCAGGTAGAATTCCCGTCCACCGCGCGCAATCCCGTTTCCCTCCGGCAGATCACCGGCCGGCGTTTCGATGCCATTGCGTTGGCTAAGGAACTGGGCAGGTGGCTGGAGCGGCGTTTTGCCGAATTGGAGGCCCGGGGAGCCCAGGCGCTTATCGAAGCGTATAATGCGGTGCTATACCGCCGGGGGCAGGAAGTGCGGTTGCGTAAGGACAACGCCGTCTTCTCCACCCGGGTGGAGCGGGTTACGGCTCAGGGAGAGCTGGTGACGCGTGATGTGCTGGAACGCCGTTTCAGTTTTGGCGAGGTGGAGTGGATCATCTGACCTCCTTCCATGCTTTCACTATCTCCTCCGCATGCTGCTTGCTTCTGGGTTTCAGAAAGATCTTCCGGATGATCCCTTTTTCATCGATCAGGAAGGTCGTGCGGTGCAGCCCCATATATTTCCGGCCATACAGCAGCTTTTCTCCCCAGACACCATAGCGGTCGATGATCTTGTGATCAGGGTCGGCGATCAGCGGAAAACGCAGACTGAATTTCGTCTCGAATTTCTTGTGGCTTTTTTCATCATCAGGGCTGATGCCGATGATAGAGAATCCCTGTTGCCGAAGCAGCGCGTCGTTGTCGCGGAGATTGCAGGCCTGTACCGTACAGGTGGGCGTATCGTCCTGGGGATAGAAATAGAGTACCACCGGTTGTCCCTTGTAATCGGCGAGCGATATCTTATTGCCGTCGGCGTCCTTGCCGGTAAAGGCGGGGGCTTTGTCGCCCTCCTGCAGATGGGTCATGGCTATGCTTTAACGAGTGAAATGATATTCTTTTACAGTTCTGTTACCTGCCGCATCTTCTACCGATACCTTGAGCGTATGCCGGCCTGCCGGGCAATGTTCGTCGAAGGTATAGATATACGCCTTTGCCTTGTCGTTGGTAAAACAAAGCCAGGCGCCGTCGAGCTCGGCCCTGAAATCCCGGATCGACCCGAGATCGTCTTTTACCGAGAAAGCGATCCGTCTTGCCCTGCCCAGGTCGGCATTATCCAATGGCTGCAGTGGAGTGATCACAGGCGGCGTCCTATCGTCCACCAGCTGAAAATCGCCGAATTCGCCGAAACGGGCGGAGGCCCAGCCTTGTCGCCATTCGGGACGTTGAATGTCTCTGTCGGCGCCGTTGAAACAGACCATGACGATGTGATCCACGGAAGATGCCAGGCCTTTGTCCGCCATCGAATCAGGAGGTACCGGGCGAGTATACCTGATCCGTACCAGGACCGGGTCCAGCAAGGGGATCCAGGGTTCACCGATGGCAAAGGTGCTCGATACCCCGCCCGGCAGGCTTTTTTGCCGCGGATTCCCTTTTTGGAATTTACCGAATCCGGGCAAAGCGCGGATGTCTGTCCTGTCGGACGAAGCCTTCTTCGAAGGCTTCAGACCCGATCCGGGATAGCCGACGACGGTAGAGCCGATGGTCGCCGAATCGTATAGACTTTTTTCTCCAAGATAGAAGGCGCAGTCGGGCAGTTCCAACCCATCTACCATGCCGGGGTAGAATTTTTTCGAATTGGCGCCGGCGGCTGAAACCGGGGGCCGGGCTTCGCCTGGTGTTTGCCTGCCGGTGGCCTCCGCCTGATCTGCGCCGGCAGCGGATGGCTGATATTGTACCCGGAAAGACAGCGTCGACGTGTTTCCATAGGGATCGCGGACTTCGATCCTTATAGCATGAGGGCGGCCGTCGCCGATATCCAGGACGCCGTCTGCCGGATGGGTACCCGAGGCGAGGAGGGCGGCAGGGTCCGCGGCTCCGCCGGAGGTTTTAGGCACGGAATAGATCGAGGGAAGTGGGTATCCTGGCAAAAAAGATAAGTGTTGAAGAAACGGACCGCCCTTTAATCTTGTCTTATAGTCTATATGAGCATTGATGTTCCGCGTATGCTCGTAGCTGATCCGGTCCATTCGAAAACCGATTACAGGTTCGTCGTCGGAGTAGAGGTCTGCTTCGAAGATACCGTTGGGATTGGCCGAGCCGCTTTGGGTGTCGTAGGTCGAGAGCGCAAAGCTAATGCGGGATACGGGGACAACGAGTAAGGAAG
>DASZOW010000429.1:0-25844 GCA_035550615.1 Puia sp. | reverse complement strand
GACGCCGAGAGAGAAGAGATGTTGGAGCAATGCCTGCGACACGGGCATATTCTCATGTGGATAGAAGGAGGCAATTATCACCAACGATCCACCCAGCGAACCGAAAAGCCGGGTGTAAAGATCGTTCTTGAGGAAGATGGTCAGCAGGACGGCTGCTACAATGCCTCCATCGAAAAAGATGTACGTGGGATTGAAATATTGCAACACGGCGGTGCATGCGGTGACAATAAAACACAACAGTACTATATGACCAGATCTTTCTTTGAACATCCGCCGATTGGGATTTATCCTAAATGTACAATTTTCAATAATATCTGATAAGGACTATGGGGCCATATTTTGTCATCAGCCGGCTGTCGAGCTTTTCTACATCCCCGCCGTTCGACAGTACCTTTTCCACGACGGCGTCTAAAGGCCCATCCGTAAAGAACTCATGTGCGGATGCCTCCGAATTTTCGATCACCAGCAGCCGCGAATTGCTGCATCGGGCTGCCTTCCGTACTTCTTCGAGTCCGCAAACAAGTTTGCCGGCCTCGGCGGCTTTTTCAAGTTGGAGGAGCAGCAGCTGGTGGCGAAGCTGGCGCCAGTTGTCCAGCATGGGTTGCAAAAGCGATTCGAGCTCGTTTTCCCTGGCGTCCATGCAGTGTTTATATACATACCCGGCGATATTTCTGGTGTGGCGGGTGATGCGGGCGAAATGTCCGGTGATCCGCTCGGCGCCGGCTACGAATACCGGCAATGGATAAGCTTTGAGGACCTGTCCGAGGCCGGCGTCCATGTGATGCAGGAATTTGTTGAGCATCACCTCATGACGGTCGCCGGGGTCGGAAAAGTTTCCTGTTCTCTCCGGGACCTCGTTCAGATAGGCATAGATAGTTTGCGGGCCGTTGCTCTTGATGAGTTTTAGCCCGTTGCCGGTTTTCAGGTACATCTTCGACTCCCGGCCGCTGAGCAGCAATAACAAATACTCTTTACCCGAGGGCTTACAGTCGGCGAGATCTCGTACCCGGAATGGCTGATCGATAAAGATGCGTTCTTCCACCGCAAAATCCATATAGGTCGTCCCGGAGATAGCGGGGGAGACCCATACGGCTACGCTCCGTTTATGCGTCGAATAGTTCAGGCCGCGCAATGCTTGCTGCAAGCGTTTAAGCACCGGCATGGCCTCTTCGGCGGAATGCCTGGCGAGCAGATCCTCTTCTGCCATTGCGAGGATGCGTTTTACGGCCGCTTCGATCTGAGATTTCGGGGTCATTTTAGGATCAAAGGGAAATACGAGGGCTATGGTCGGCTGCAACGTCGCGGGTGTCCCGGCTACCCGGGCGTCCCTGGCAAGAGTAAGTGTATTCATTGACTGGTGTTTATTACAAAGATATCCGTGCCTTATGGCGGTCCGCATGAGGGGTATCAGCTATAGGGATGATCGTGGTCATGGGATGCCGCTTCTGCGATGCCGGGTGGTGGATCGGCTATCCGGCGGTCAGCCTGTGGATCAAGTCGATAGCCGTCCCTGTCTGCGGTTCGAGGCCATCGAGCGATGTTCTGACGGTCCCCTGGTTATCCAGGATGAGGATGGAGTTGGAGTGAGTAAAGCCGTTGTCCCCCGTCTGCCGGTATTTGATGTCCAGGAGCATTGACAGTTCCCTGACCTGCCTGGAGCTGCCGTGCAGCAATATCCAATGACCGTCCAGTGCCTGCTGTTCGGCGAAACGTTGCAGCTGAGCGGGGTCGTCACGCTGTGTGTCAAAGGAGACGAGCACGAATCCGACGTTGTTCTTTTCGGCGTCGGGCAGGCTATCCTGGATCGCTTTCATGTCCTGTACGATCCGTGGACAGGCATATCCGCAATGCGTGAAGATCATCGCCATCACCTGAACCTTACCTTTAAGCCGGCTCAATTCCAGGCTGCGATCGTGCTGATCCGTCCAGAGGCCCGGCAACTGGTAGATGGAGGTCCGGGCGTCCAACGGCCCGGCCGGCGATATGTCGGAGGATATGCCGACTTTTGGGCAGCACGAGACAGGGTCCATCGATGGCTTTCTGCGGCATGATACGCCGATCAGGAAGATAAGGGAGCAAGTTGCGATTATAGTTTTCATGATAAATTGATTTAATTGATATTCCGGGTGATTTAATCGATATCCCGGGCACACCGGAAACCGAGGCTGCGCACCGCGTAGTTTGCCTGAATGCTCTCGCGGAATGCGTACCGCATATAAGCGGCATAGTCTTCTTTGTCGGCGGTTCCGGCCGAGCCCGCGGCGCAGTAGAAGTTTCCGCCTTTGAGCATTACGCTGTTGAAATCGTCTACCCATTCCCAGATCAAGCCGTGCATATCCCAGACGCCGAATTTGTTCTTATAGGTCGATTCTACCGGCGGGAGGATGGCGGGAGCGGGATGATCGTACCATGAGAGGATGATCCGCGAGAGGTTTTGTCCCCGTTTTGCATTCAGGGGTAAGGCGCCGGCGGCATATTCCCATTCAGCCAGGGTGGGAAGGCGTTTGCCTTTCCAGCGACAATAGGCATCGGCGGCAAACCAGGAAATGTCGGTCACGGGGCTATTGCGGATCTGCCCGTTGCCGATATCGAGGTCACCGGACCATTGGGCGAGATAATGACTGTCGGCAAAGACGCGGGCCACCTTCGATCTTCTCCACCGGGGGTTGGCCCTGACGAATTCGAGGAAATCAGCGTTGGTGACCGCATGTTCGTCGAGAAAGAAGGAGGGGATATGTTCCTTTTGTTTCCGCCCCGATGCCAGCAGGAATGGCTGAAAGACGCCGCCGGGGATAAGGATCATGCCCGGATGGTCCTGTTTGCTGGCCCATGGCCGGTGCGGGCTGCGGTTCTGCGCAGTTGGCCGGTTGAGGCTGCGATTCTGCGCATTTAGCCGGTTCGGGCTGCCGTTTTGTGCAGATGGGCTGAGGCTGCGGTTCTGTGTCCATGGGGTCGTGGGAGGCAGCAATAGGAACATCAGACTGATCAAGGCTGGTTTCATAAGCGGATTTTATTCGGTCCTGATTTTCTTTACCTGTTTTTCCTGGATCACCATGCTTTTGTTTCCCCAGCTGTTTCGCACATAGGTGAGGATATTGGCGATCTGATCGTCGGAGAGGGGCAATTTGGGCATGACACCCTGGAAATGGTTGCCGTTGACGATGATCGGCTCGTTGTTAATGCCGTTGAGCAGTACGCCGATGCCCTGATCGTCGCGTTTCATCAGGTAGTCCGATTTTGCGAGTGGCGGGATGGCGCCCGGCATGCCCAGCCCGGTGGGCTGGTGGCAGGATGAGCAATTCATTTCGAAAAGCTGTTGTCCTTGTTTATAGCGTTCGGCCAGCGGAAGGTCGGGCGCTGCGGGATCGGCAGGCGTTTCGGTGACAACGGGGGCGCCGGGGCGATACAATTCATCTTTGATCTTGCCGGAGTAGACGACCCTGTCCGGGGCTCCTGAGACGATCAATTGCGCCAATGCCCCCTGGTTGAAGGCGCGGAAGATGGAGTGGTCTACAATATTGTAAGTACCCGGTTCCTTGCAGGTGAATTCGACGATGGCGGCGCCGCCCGCCGGGATCAGTGTGGTGGCGATATTTTGGTTGGCCTGGCTTCCGCCTTCCTGGTATACCTTGTCGAAGATCTGGCCGATGACATGGAAAGACGAGGCGAGATTCGGTCCGCCGTTCCCGATATAGAGGCGGATGCGGTCGCCGACATTCGCTCTCAGGGCATTATTGCCGGTGGCTGCGCCGACGGCTCCGTTGAAGACGACGTATTCGGGTTGTTCCCTGATCGCTTTGTCCATATCGAAGGGCTGCAGGCCGGGTGCGCCATTTTTCCCGCGGGTATAGAATTCGCCTTGCATGAGATAGAATTCTTTGTCCACTTTGGGAAGGCCGCCGTGGGGCATGACCTGGATCAGGCCGTACATGCCGTTGGCGATGTGCATGCCTACGGGGGCGGTAGCGCAGTGGTAGACGTAGAGGCCGGGATTGAGCACGCGAAAATTGAAGATGGAGCTATGACCCGGGACGGTAAGCGTCGCTTCGGCGCCGCCGCCGGGGCCGTTTACCGCATGCAGGTCGATGTTATGCGGCATTTTATTGTTGGGATCATTGCTCAGATGCAATTCCACTTCGTCGCCTTCCTGTACGCGGATAAAAGGGCCGGGGACCGCGCCGCCGAAGGTCCAGAAGGTATAGGTTACGCCATCGGCCAATGTCATTACTTTTTCGACGACTTCGATGTTTACGATCACTTTCTCCGGTTTTTCATATTCCCTGGCGGTCGGGACAAATGGCGCGTGGGTGAGGTCGGCCGTGTATTCGCCGAGGACGGCGGCGGTATCGTTGGGGACCAGGGCGGCGCCGCCTGCCTGGTTGCATCCTGCGAGATAAAAAGCTGCGAGGAGTGCCAGTCCGATGAATGCGGCTATTGCGGCAGGGGCAGAGGCAGCGATAGCGGCAGGGGTAGAGGCAGCGATACCGGCGGGGTTAGAGGCGGTCATACCGGCGGGAAGGGATCTTTGATGTTGGAGCGTTTGTTTCATGGTCCAAAAGTATTTCCGGCTGCTGTCAGGGAAATTGATCTCCGTCACCGGGGAACCTGATTATTATCAGGCAGGTGAGGGGTATCAGCTATATATATGATGGAGATCATAGTGGGCGCGGCGGATATGGGATTACTTTACAAAAAAAGCGGTTATGGAAAAGATCCTGCTTGCGATGGATGCGCTTAGCCTCAACACGAATGCGATCGATTTTGCCTGTTATATCGCCAGGCTGACCCGTTCCAGGCTGACGGGGATATTTTTAGAAGGATTGATGGAGGAACGTCCGCTTGTTCCGGCGGGCGAGGACGGCAAGGCTGCTGTGGAGACGAACATCCATCGTTTCAGGGAGGCGTGTATCTGCAGGGAAACGCTGAGCCTGGTCCACCGCGACCGGGGTGTTCCGTTGTCGGAGATCGTCAGCGAAAGCCGTTTTTCCGATCTGATCATCATAGACCCCGAAACGGCGTTCAACAGGAAGGACGTTGTCGTACCGGGCCGGTTTGTCAAAGACGTACTCCGTGCTGCGGAATGTCCCATACTCATTGCGCCTTACAGTTTCGAGGCCGTGGAGGAGATCGTTTTTTCCTATGACGGATCACTGTCGTCTGCGTTTGCGATGAGAGAATTCGCTCATCTTTTCCCCGAGCTGGCCAAGATCCCGGTAGTGGTTCTAAGCATCAGGAATGACGAGTCGCCGGCGCTCGAGGAACAGTTCAAGGTCAAGGAGTGGCTTCGTGCGCATTATGATAACCTGCGTTTCGTCGTTCGGCAGGGCGGCGGGGTGTCGGATCAGCTTTTCGCCTACCTGATAGAGAAGAAGAATGCGATCGTTGTCCTGGGCGCGTTTGGCCGTAGTGAGATCTCTACATTTTTCCGGCCGAGCCATGCGAGCTTGCTGGTCAAGAGCGTGAATCTGCCGATGTTTATTGCGCATCAATGATGCCGGAGCGAAACTTTTAAAATTACGATCATGCCAGTATATATAAAAAAATTCAAGGACATCGTCATGGCCGATCTGCCGGCCGTAGGCGGTAAGAATGCTTCGCTGGGGGAGATGTTCTCCCGGCTTTATCACAAAGGCATACGGGTGCCGGATGGGTTCGCCATCACTTCCGACGCCTTTTGGTATTTTATGGATCATAACAAGTTGCGCGAGCCGCTGCAGGGATGGCTTCATGAGCTGGATGCAAAGAACTTTTCCAATCTTGCGGCCGTCGGCGCCGGCATCAGAAAAAAGATGGGCGAGGCGCATCTGCCGCCGGATCTTTCCCTCGCCATACTGGAAGCCTATAAGGAGCTAAGCGGCGATGCTTTTATCGGGGTAGCGGTCCGGAGCAGCGCGACGGCGGAGGATTTGCCGGACGCCAGTTTTGCCGGGCAGCATGAATCCTACCTGAATATTCAGGGAGAAACGGCATTGCTCGCCGCGGTGCGCGATTGTTTTGCCTCGCTTTATACGGACAGGGCCATCGAATACCGCGAGATCCATGGTTATCCGCATGGAAAGGTGGCGCTTTCCGTGGGTGTTCAGCAGATGGTCCGAGCCGACAAGGGCTGTGCGGGCATCGGGTTTACGCTGGAGCCCGAATCCGGGTTCCGGGATATCATCCATCTCTCGGGTGTCTGGGGGCTTGGCGAGAACATCGTCCAAGGGCAGAGTACGCCGGATGAGTTCCTGGTGTTCAAGCCTATGTTGATCCTCGGCCACCAGGCGATCATTCAGAAAAAGTTAGGCGCCAAGGAAAAAACCATGATCTATGGCGGCAACGAGGATACGCCGGCAGAGAAACGTTTGCAATTCGTATTGTCGGACGAGGAGGTCATTCAGCTGGCGCATTGGGCGCTGGATATCGAACATCATTATAATAAACCTATGGATATCGAATGGGCCAAGGACGGTAATACGGGGCAGTTGTATATCGTGCAGGCGCGGCCCGAGACCGTGCAGTCCCGGCGCAATCCGCGGCAGCTTACAGAGTACGAGATCATCAGAAAAGGCGAATTCCTCGTGCAGGGACAAGCCGTGGGTGCGCATATCGTGAGCGGTCGGGCCCGTATACTTGGTTCGCCGGCCGATGGCGGAGTCGTGGAGCCGGGCGACATCATCGTCACCGATGTAACCAGTCCCGATTGGGACCCGGTGCTGAAAAGAGCCGCCGGTATCGTCACGAACAAGGGTGGCCGCACGAGTCATGCCTCGATCGTGGCGCGGGAGCTGGGCGTACCTGCCGTCGTCGGAACGGGCACTGCCACGGACGTGATTGCCGATGGGGAGATCATTACGATCTCGTGCTGCGAAGGAAAGACGGGTTATGTTTATAGAGACGCCGCCGAATGGATCGAAAAGAAGCTCGATCCCGGCAATTTGCGTCAGCCGAGGTATACCAATGCCATGCTTATCATGGCCGATCCGGCCAAGGCCTTCGAGCTGTCGTTCTACCCCAGCCATGGCGTAGGGTTGCTGCGCATGGAGTTTATCATCGCCAATCATATCGGCATCCATCCGATGGCGCTCGTCCGCTTCGATACACTCAAGGATGAGACTGCAAAAGCGCGGATCGGGCAGCTCACGGCCGGCTATAAAGACAAGAAAGACTATTTTGTCAGCAATCTCAGCCAGGGCATCGCGACGATTGCCGCGGCCTTTTACCCCAGGGATGTCATTGTCCGGATGAGCGACTTCAAGACCAATGAATACGCTAACCTCATAGGGGGCCGGGAGTTCGAACCCAAAGAAGAGAATCCAATGCTCGGTTTCCGGGGCGCGTCGAGGTATTACAGCGATCTGTACACAGAAGGCTTCCGGTTGGAATGCGAGGCTATCCGCATCGTGCGTGACGAGATGGGGCTGACCAACGTCAAGGTCATGATCCCGTTCTGCCGGACGATCTGTGAAGGCCGGCGAGTGCTGGCGCGGATGGCGGAATATGGTCTTATACGTCATAAGAACTCGCTCGAGGTGTATGTTATGGCCGAAGTCCCGAGCAATGTGGTGCTGGCCACCGAATTTGCCGCCGTGTTCGACGGTTTCTCCATAGGTTCGAATGATCTGACCCAGTTGACGCTTGGCATCGATCGGGACAGCCAGCTGGTCGCGTCGCTTTTCGATGAGCGGGACGAGGCGACGAAGAGGGTGATCGGGACGATGATCGCCAGGGCAAATGCCGCCTGTTCGCCTATCGGATTCTGCGGCCAGGCGCCCAGTGATTTCCCCGAGTATGCGCAGTTTTTGGTCCGGCTGCATATCGACAGCATCTCGTTTAACGCGGATGCGCTGCTGAGGGGGATCGAGAATATCAATAAGGCCGAAGCCCAATTAGGAATTTCCACGTCGCCGGTTGCAACCGTCAACAGCGCTTTATGAAGTTTCTTACGGTCATACTGTACTGCCTGCTGGCTGGATTTGCCGGGATGTCACAACGCGGGTCGCTTACCGACCGGTTCTACGGGCAGCGGCAGGGCCGTCTCTTCTGGTTTACGCCGGATGGTTCGGCAGGCATGGGATGCAGACAGCTGGTGTCCTGTATCGACAGTGCGGCATGGCTGGGGTTGGATAGCAATCGTTATAGCCCGGGCGTTTTGCGTGTGTTGGGTGGTCAGCGGATCGTCGGCGAGGAAGCGGTGATGGCTGCCGACCGGGAGTATACGGATGCCGCTTTGGAATTCCTCATGGATGTTTTCGCGGGCGCCGGCGTCGACCGGATGGTGAGCTATGACGGCGTGTCGGCGGACTATGCGCGTCGCGATGAGGACCAGGTGCTGGGCGGGTTGAGAGGCCCGGAGGATATCCCGCGGCTTGTCGAAGAGTTGCAGCCGGTCACGGCAGGATACAGCACTTTGAAGGCGGCGATGCGGCATGCACTGGACAGCGGCGGTGCAGATTCCAGCGCGCGGCTATCCGTGGCCTTGAATCTCTACCGGTGGATCGCGCATTTTCATTTCGACCGGTTCATCCTGGTCAACATCCCTTCCGCAACGCTCCGGTATTATGTCGCCGACACCCTGACCTTGCGGATGCGTATCGTAGCGGGTCAAATCTCCAAGCGGACGCCACGGTTTGCGGCGTGGGTGGACGGCCTCGTGTTGTATCCCTATTGGAATATTCCCAGGCGTATCGCGACGCATGAGCTGCTGCCTGTCTTTAAAAAGGCGCCCGAAGCGGCTACGTTGATGGATATCCAGGTACTGGACAGCCGTGGGCGGAAGCTCGATCCCGGAACCATCCAATGGGCGCGATACAGCGCCGCCGATTTTCCCTATACGCTTCGTCAGGCGCCGGGCTGCCAGAATGCGCTTGGCGTGCTGAAATTCAATGTCAGCAGCCCGTATAATGTCTATATGCACGATACGAATTTCAAGCGCGCTTTCGGCTCATCGTGGCGTTACCTGAGTCATGGTTGTATCCGTTTGGAGAAGCCTTTTCTCCTTGGGGACCTGCTGCTCGATCATCATCTCGATACGGCGATGCTCAACTCGTGTCTTCGTCACCAGCAGCCGGTTCCTATAGCCCTGCATCCCCGTGTTCCCTTCTTCGTGATCTACAGCACGGTGGAAGCCGCCCGCGGCGGGGGTCTCGTCTGGTACAAAAACGTTTATCATCTTCGGCCATGACCGTGGTCATAATTCCCGGCCCGCCGCGTCTGTAGATTTATATTCATAAATCAAGTTATATGGACGACTTCAAAAAAGTGGAAGATCTCGTGGACCATGTCAAAGAATATGTCCACGTCCGGGTAGACGAAGCCCGGCTGGGGCTTGCGGAGCGCGCATCCGGGGCCATCGCTTCGCTGATCGCGGTGGCGATCCTCGCGGGTATCCTGGGAATCGCCTTCGTGTTCGTCTTTATCGCAGGAGCGATCCTGGTCAGCTATCTGGTCAACGATTTCATTCTCGGGTTTACCCTGGTCGCCGTCTTTCTCACGATCGTCGGCCTATGTATCTGGTGGGGCCGGCAACGGCTCATCCGGATACCCATTATGAATATCATCCTCGAGGAAATGTTAAAGAACAAAGAACAAAACAAAGACCATGAAAAAAATTAAGACCAGTGTGCAACTGCAGCTGGAACAGGAAAAGCTGGCACATCGCCGGCTGATGCTCGAGGAAGATATCCGCCATGATTGGAACGGGCTTCGCCATCACTTCGAACCGGCGGCTTTTGCGCGGGAAACATTTTTTTCCGGTCTCACCTGGATCGGGCACCGGATCTTCAATACTGCGGGGCGCCGTCATTCCGCTTAATCGTCAACGACTGCGGCCGCGTAACATGGCTTACCTGGGGGCGGGACGCGGGAGGGTCTCAAATGCTGAAGAAGCTCTGCAGGAGAGCGTGGGATCTTTCGAAGCGGCCCGATTTATCTCCCAGGCGTACACGAAAGGTCACTCCTTCGATCTTACTGAATTCTGCGGGGGGGAATGGCCAGTCCGGCGAAAGATGTGTCGTCTCGCTGCTTACGAGGGGCAACACCCGCTCGTGCAGTTTCTGCAATGCGGCGTTGCGCAAACCAGTTTCTGTGAGCTCTTCGAATTGCCCATGAGCGACGACGCTCTGCCAGTTTCCCATATTATGCAGGTGGTCGACCTCGAAGCAAACCCGCGGGTGTTTACGCATCATCTGTATTTTGAGGCCTTCATGCGTATGGCAGTAGATATATTCCCCGTCGTACGCATAGCTTATCGGGACTATATATACCAACTCGCCGTCGGTACACCCGATATGCCCGACGACCTCCTTGTACAGCAATCGCTCGATCTCGGGCATGGTTAATTTTCCTAGCATGATTCGATGTTTTGACACTTCGAAATTACTCGGACATGCCGGCCTGGAAAATGACGGTAATCACCCCGGCCGATGATAAAGTTCATGCAGAAGAGTCCCGGCGGAATGTATTTTGCCGGCAGATCCCAAATTCAATTTCAAAGGATGAAAAAGATATTACTCATTGAAGAGCAGCAGGAGACTGCCGATAATCTAAGGGAATTGCTCGGCCTCTCGAATTATGCGGTCATCCGGGCGGTCAACGGGGGACAGGGAGTGCGCATGGCGGTCGCGGAAAGACCCGATCTGATCATTTCCGACGTGGACCTGCCTGTTCTCGACGGCTATGGCGTGATCCATGCCTTGCAGCAATATCCCGAGACCAGGAGTATTCCTGTCATCATCCTCACCACGCTTACCGGAAAGGACGATTTCCGCCGGGCGATGATGGCGGGCGCGGATGACTATCTCTGCAAGCCGTATGACGGGGTCGAGCTTTTGCGGTCCATAGACGCGTGTCTCGGAAAACATGGTCGTCGCGTCCTCGAATCACATCCCGGCGAGAACGCGCTTTTCGGCGGGTCGTCCGGAGAGGAGGAGGGCAGGTCCTGGCATCCCGGCGACCGCGAAGCCCGCTATTTTGGGAAAAAGGCGGTTCTCTACCAGGAAGGTCAACGCGCTTCGCAGGTCTGGTATATTGTAAATGGGAAGGTAAAGACGTTTCTTATCAATAACGATGGAAAGGAATTGATCACCCAGATCTATGGCCCGGGGGATTGCGTGGGATATATCGCCGCCGTACGTGGCGGAAGCTATACCGACAATGCCAAAGTGGTTGAAGATGCGAACCTGATCATCATTTCCCGGCCGGAATTCCTGGATATCCTTGCCAGCGATTCGGTCCTGGCAAGGCAGCTGATCAGATGGCTGGCACGGAATGCCACCGAGAAAGAGGCCGGGCTGCTCAACCTCGCCTATAGCTCGCTGCGGAAGAAGGTGGCAAACGGCATCCTTAGCCTCTACGATCATTTCAGAGGTTTGGAAGCGAATAAAAGCTTTATCATGGTATCCCGCGACAACCTGGCCGCTATTGTCGGCGCGGCGCCTGAATCGCTGACCCGTACGCTCAGCGACTTCAAAAAAGAGAAACTTATCGATATGTCCGACGGCAGGATCTATCTGTTGGACGAGACCGGGCTCCGCAATATGATCAATTAAAACATAAGAATATGGAAACGAAGCTTCATTTACAGGTCATGATACCTGCAGGCAATCAAAAGCTTTCGGCCGAGCTTACTATACCCGCCAATGCCGGTGCGATCATCATCTTCGCCCGGGCGGCGGCCGACAGCCATCTCAATCGGCGGGACAGGACGATGGCCATGCGGTTAAACGAGGCCGGTTTCGGGACCTTGCTGCCCGATCTGCTTACAGAAAAAGAGATGCTGGCATCCAGGGAATTCGATATCGATCTGCTGACTGCGCGGCTGCTGATCGTCACCAAGTGGCTGCAGCACCGGGATCTGTTCGGGCATTACCGGCTGGCTTATTATGGGGTTACCTTCGGAGCGGCCGCAGCTATCCAGGCGGCCGTCTGTCTCGATGACAGCATTTTTGCTATCGTATGCCGGGCAGGGAGGGTGGACCTCGCTACGGAGGCCCTTCCTGAGCTGCAAGCGCCGACGCTTTTCCTGGTGGGCAGTCTCGACCGTCCCGTGTTGCAGCTCAACCGTGATGCGCTCGAATCATTGTCGTGTCCCAGGCGGCTCGAGGTGATCCAGGGTGCTACGCATCTATTTTCCGACGACAAATCCGTGGAGGTTGCCAATCTGGCCCAGGGGTGGTTCGAGCGGCATCTTCAGCTATCCATTACCAACCCGCAAAAACACGTTATATGATCTTCCGCGACAGAACCCAAGCCGGCATGGAGCTGGCCCAAAAATTAAAGCGATATTCCGGCGCGCCGGCTGTGGTCCTCGCCATTCCCCGGGGCGGTGTGCCCGTCGCTTGCGAAATCGCACGCGAGACGCAGCTGCCGCTGCAACTACTGTATGTGAAAAAGATCGGTCATCCGCGGGACCGCGAATACGCCATCGGCGCGGTGAGCCTGGACGATAGATACCTTCTTCCCAATGCCGGCATCGGGGAACGTTATGTCACCCTGGAAACGGCCCAGATCAGAAAAAGGTTGGAGAGCATGGAGTCGAGGTTCGGCATGCATGATATCACTTTAAAGGACAAAACGCTGATCGTCGTCGACGATGGAATAGCCACGGGGGCTACACTTGTCTGCGCTATCCGCATACTGCGGAAACAAGAGCCGGCCGCCATCATCGTAGCCACTCCTGTGGCTTCCCGATCCGCCGCAGTCAGCATCAGTCAAAACGCGGACGGCTTCGTTTCCGTGCAGACTATTGACGAATTCCGTGGGGTGGGCAAGTACTATCACGATTTTCATCAGCTCGATGACCAGGAAATGGCGGACTATCTTCAGCGCGTGGGCGCCAGGCCGCGACCGGTGACCATCCGAGATTCCGGCATATAGTGGTAAAGCCTGTCCGCGTCTTCACGCCGGCAAAGAGCCGTTCCGGGGTTCATGACTGCCGCGGCGGAACATGCGACGCCATAACGGACCGCATCCGGGAGCGGGTCGCCTGCCGAGAGCCGCCAAATCGTCCCCGCCACCAGGCAATCGCCGGCGCCGATCGTCGTCATTTTTTGCACTTGTGGTGCGGCGATCTCCCATGTTCCTTCCGAGGTCACGAGCATTGCGCCCGATGCTCCTGCGGATACCAGGACCACTGAAGCATTGCGATTGGTTATCAGCTGTCTTGCTTTCTCGATAGGGGTAGCGCCGGGGAGCCTAAGTGTCTGGGAAAGCGTTTCCAGCTCATGCAAACTGGGCTTGACGAGATAGACGCCAGCGCGCAAGGCCTCGACGAGTGCAGGGCCCGAGGAGTCGACTACGAGGTGGGCGTTTTTATTTTCAGTGAGGTGTTTGAGGCGCAGGAAGATATCTTTGGGCCATCCGGGGCCCAGACTGCCGCTGACCACCACGAATCCGCCTTCGTCGACCTCGGCAGCCGACTGGATACAAGCATGCCAGGTACTGTCATCGAGCGACGGCCCGGGCAATATGAACCTGTACTGGCGGCCGGTAGACGACTCTGTGACGTTGACATTCTCGCGCGTTTCGCCGATGATCTTTGTCGGCTTCACGGGTACGCGTTCCATAGCCAGCAGCTCTACCAGCATTTCCCCAAAGTGACCACCGGCGGGGAATATGGCCGTGGCCTGTCCGCCCAGCATTCTGACGGCGCGGGCTACATTGATGCCTCCGCCGCCAGGCTCACGGCAGGGGGCGGTGCAGGCTGTTTTGGAGTCAGGGACCAGCCGGTCGACCGAGAAGCTCTTGTCGATGCAAGGATTGAATGTGACGGTGATGATCGCAGACATAATGTTTTGAGTTTTTGATGATGGCAGGGTAATGGCGAGGTAACATCATTTTTTCATTTCCGGCAGGATCAGCAGCGGAATGGTGGACTCGAAGATCATGTCCCTTGTGGTGCTGCCGAATAGCCATTGTGCGGGTAGGGACCTTTGTTTGGGGCGCATCGCCAGGATGCTGACTGGATGTACTTCGATAAAAGCTTCCAGCGCTTTGGCGACGTCGCTTCCGACCTGGATCTCGGCCAGGGAAGAGAATGAGGCGATGGTCTGAAGCCGGTTGGCGCTTTGGTGCAGCACTTCGATGACCTCGCCCGTTTCCTTGTTGAACATCCTGATAAGGAAAATCCTGGCATTGAATTGTTCCGCCAGTTCCCGGACGGCTGCGGGGATCTCGCGATCTTTGTCGCCGATGACATCATCGGCCAGCGCGATGCCTACCGGGGTTTCAAATTTTGCCGTTTCAGGGACGACGAGCAACGGGATAGGCGACTTGCGGGCGAGGCCGGTGGCCGTGCTGCCAAAGACCCTGCGACCACCTTTGGCGGTGGCGGTCATTCCGACTACGATCAGATCGGCGCTTGCGTCGGAGGCTGCCTCCAGCACAGCAAGGCTGGTGGGGCCTTCTTCTACCCGGACGTCGATTGCCAACGGTTTTTCAGACATCAGGTTATCGACCTCCTGTTCCAGGCGATGCTGGACGATTTCACGCTGGTCCGTGTTGCCCAGGATGACGGCGGGGTCGGGGGTTAGAATGGGAATTTCCCGGCAGGCGCTCATGAGCGTCACCTTTCCATGCAGCGCTTTTGCCAGCCGCAAGGCGTAGTCCGTCGCATTTCGTGCGGCGGGTGAAAAATCTGTGGCTATCAAGATGTTTTTCATAAAGCTGTTTTCCAAATTTATCCTGGCTGCGGGCGATATTCCCTGACCCTTCTCATGCGGGGACCTGATGCTGGACATTCGGGTATGCCATGCGTGTATTCTTTTTCCATTTGAGGTTTGCCAGGATGGCGCCGAAGGCAAGACAGCAGATGAAACCCGCCGCGATCCAGCCGAGCCAGGGGATGAAGAGGAGGAGACGCAGCAGGATCGCGCATCCAAAGGCAGCCGTTACCAGGCGGGGGAAGGTCCAGGCATAGCCCGAATAGGTGTTTAGCCAATTTGCCGCGATCGTTGATATGAGCCCGAGACTGAGGATCCAGACCGAAATATAGCCCAGCAATACCACGGCGGCTATAGGGAGGCCTATGGCGGTGAAACACAGCAGGACGACGAGTATGGGAATGCCGAAGATCCAAAGGAACCCGGTTCCCAGCGCGCGCCAGGTCGCCGATGAGACCGCGGCGCCGGCTTTGCGCAGCCAGGGTCCAAGCAGAAGCTGCAGCAGGAGTATCTCCGCGAAGGCGGCGCCCAGGTACCAGATCGCCGCCCAAATGGTGGGACCGCCGAGGAAGTACCAGTGGCCGGTCTGTGGTCGCAGGCTGGTGTCGCGGTTGGCTTTAGCGTCCTTAAGCGCCGGTCCGAAATCCACCGTTTCGGGCGCCCAATACTGAACGTCACGGTAGAAAGCCGCATTTAGGCCGATATCGAGCCTGCGGGTCGCTACAAGAGTCGAGGCGCCTGCGATGGGTGCGTTGATCTCGATGTCCGCTGCGCGGCAGTCGATATTGCCTGAAACGGTATCGTATATGCGTAATGAGGCACAGGCAGCGTGGATGTCGCGTTTGACCGCGCCATTCAGGATCACGTTGCCGCCGGTGGCGAGCAGGCTGCCGGATACGATGGCGTTGTGTTCGAGGGATATTGTCCCGCCGGCGATGACCAGGTCGCCGTTTACCGGCCGGATGATACGCAGGGCGCCGCCTAAACAGCGGATCTTGCCGGCTACATAGCCGTTGATCGTTACGTTGGCGCCGGCGACGAACACTTCATCGAAGACCGTGTCGTTTATGAAGATCGTCCCGCCGGCTGCTACGATATCGCCATGTACCGGCGCGTTCACGGTCACGGTTCCCCCGGCCAGATAGATGTCGTCGAACACAGGCCGGTCAATGACCACGGTGCTCCCTGTTGCGACGATCATGGCGGAGGCTGATCGAAACGCAAAAAAAAACAATAATGTGGGGATCAAGATTTTCATAATAGCAAAAATTTAGAGTCAGGAAGGTACAGCGCTGCCGGCTTTAGGGTTGTGATGGCGATCATGTGCAGCAATGATGATGGTCACAGCGGTTTGCCGGCCTGACGCCGGTCAGTGCCATGTACTCCGGAAATCATCCGGTATGCTGACCTGGCTTTGGTTTTTGCCCTAGCAGGGAGGATATCTTCGGCATAAAATCAACATCATGCAGCTCGTAAATATCGAATATCTGAAACAGTTCCGAAAAGAGGACGTCGAGCTCCCCGGGCAGGAACGGCTAAGCCGGGAGATATATTTTTTGCATTTTCATACGAGCCGGAAGCAAAAGCTCCAGTTGGAGAGGGTGCTCGGAGAGCGCATTACCCATTGCCGGCTGATCGGGGCAATCGTGTCCGAAGTAGAAAGAGAGGGCCTGGTGGCCAACCGGCAGTTGGCGGGACATCTTAGGAAGCTGTTAAAAGTCTTTGATGCGTATAGATGCAGGGAAGCCGAGGCGCCAGAATATTTTGTGCGGCTGTCGGCGCAAATCCGACACTTGATGGGTCTCGCGGAGGTCTGCCAGGTCCAGACACAATCGTACCTGTTGAATAAGGTAAAAGGCGTCGTTGGGGGGAACAGGGACGACTATTTCGGCAGCAGGGATATCCGGCATATGCAGCTCGTTCTGGGGAAATACCTTGACATCGTCTGCTGTAATCACGATATCTTCTGCGATCTTTTAAACGAAGAATTGAAAAGGACCGGCGCGGCCACCGGCACCTCGCCCGTTGAAGCCGCACTGTTCAGGTTGACTACGTTCCTGAAAGGGCAGATGTTCTCGTTGGAAGCTACGCTGAGCCGTCTCGGCGTATGGCAGAAGAGCCTCTGCGTATTGGAGGCTCAGGGGGTGTATAATTAATTAGATAACAATAATTGAATAATTTATGCGACACACATTTAATTTCAGCCGCGCGCTGGCAGCGCTCGGCGCTGTTTTCCTGCTCGCTTCCTGCGAGCCGTCGGTGATCCTGACTGCGTCCTGGAGCAATACCAATGTCCAGCCGGCCTCCTTCTCCCGGCTTTTGGTCGTGGCATTTGGACAGGACCTGGGAAAGCGTAAACTGGGAGAGGATTATGTCAAGGCCGAGCTACACCGGCACGGGCTTACGGCCGTTACGAGTCTAGATGAGTTCGGGCCCGATTTTGCCAGGACCGATTCAGCATCGATGCAACAATTGCTGCTGGACAGGCGATTCGACGGGGTGATCACCATCAGGGTATTGAACGTCAACGAGCATGATCGTTGGGTGCCGGGGGACGTCTATTATGGTCCTGTTGCCTTCTATCGCAGTTTCTATGGATACTATTACCGGGTTTGGGGGTATTATCATACGCCCGGCTATACTGTTACCGATGTCGAAGTGTTGTTGGAGAGCAATCTTTACCGGACGTCGAATGGAGAGCTGTTGTGGTCGGGCCAGTCCAAGGCATTCGACAGAGATCCCAGCGGTGTTACGGCTGCCACTTATGCGAGGAATATCGTTAAAGACATGATCCGGAAGGGAGTGTTGATCACGCCGCAGTAGCCGGCGGGTCAGACCAGCTCCTGTGTCAGTCGTGACCAATCTCAGGGGCGGGATTGACGAGGGTCGTTTTTTACCATAATGGTGAAGTCTAGCTTTACAGCTATCCAATCATCAAAAATTTTTTTTATGAGAACAGATGCACAGATCCAAAAGGATGTCATGGCCCAGCTGCAATGGGAACCTTTTCTCAATGCCGCGCAGATCGGCGTGGCCGTCAGGGATGGGGTCGTTACACTTTCGGGACATGTAGACAGCTACAGCAAGAAGGCTGCTGCTGAAGCGGCCGCCAAGAAGATCCTCGGGGTAAAAGCAGTTGCCGAGGGCATCACCGTCGGGGTCTCACCGTTTTACAAACGTACCGACACGGAGATCGCGGAGGCCGTCCTCTCCGCTCTCAAATGGAATACCGCCGTCCAGGAGGAGAAGATAAAAGTAAAGGTAGAAGATGGGGTCGTCAGCCTCGACGGAACCGTGGACTGGCTATACCAGCGGCAGAATGCGTTCGATGCGGTCCGCAACCTGGCCGGTGTAGTATTGGTCAACAACAATATCGTCGTCGCCGCTTCTCCGACTCCCAAAGACATCAAGGACCGGATCAAGGAGGCTTTACGGCGGAATGCCACGCTGGATGCGGACAAGATAACGGTGTCGCTGGACGGGAGCGAAGTCGTCCTTAAAGGGACTGTTCGCTCGCTGGCGGAAAAAGAAGACGCTGAGCGGGCTGCGTGGTCGGGGCGCGGCGTCAGGGAGGTCGTAAACGACCTGGAGGTAGCGGTTCCGGAATTTGTTTATTGAGACCCTGACCGTCAGGCGCCGGATTCGGTCCGGCGCCAATCAATCATTTTTTTATGAATAATCTATTCGACAGCAAGGGGTTTCGCCGCGAGATCGAACGATTGGGAACCGCGCTTTTTACCAATTATGGAGATGCGTTGGTGAAATTACCCAACTGCATCGTTTCCGGTCTCCGGGTGGATGAGATGGGGGACATCTGGTTCAAGGTCATAAGCAGATGTCTATATATGGAGGAAGAAGAAAAAGTTTTCCCCGTGGGGCTGAATGTCTATAATAAAATCTTTCCGGTGTCCGTGGCGGTCCAGGGGGTCGCCCGGATCGTCGCCGGGGAGTGGGATCCGGATGCGGCGGGGACCTATACGGTCAGAGATGCGGCGGGGACAGGTGCCGTCAGGGATGCGGCGGGGACCGATACGGTCAGGTTCCTTGTCCGCCTGAAGGTCGATTCGGTGGAGTACCAGCGGCGCGGACACGTGTCATCCGGCGATCGAACCGGCCGGTATGCATCCGGATATCGTCTGAGCCTGGCGCGTTTCGTGACCGAACTCATTGCCCGGACTGATCGAGCTCAGAGAAAAGAGCGCCCCGGGGGATTAATTTTATCCAAATCATTTTAAACGTCTAAAATTTAAGTGTATGAAAGCGAGTAATTTCATGCTTCTGGCCGGGGTATGCACATTGGGGTATACGTCGGCAGCATTCAGCCAAGAGATCTTGCCGGAGGTGTCGGTGATCGCGACAAATTACAAGTACCTTAAAAATGTAAACGGTAAAGAAGTGGCCGTGCCGGTTCAACGGCTTCAGCGGATGGCGGCGTCCTACGACATCAAGAATTCCGACTACTATGAAGAAGACTACGATACCTATTTCATCTCCTTTTATCTGCCGGAAGGAGAGATCCTCGCGGCCTATGACAAGGATGGAAAGCTGATCCGTACGGCAGAAAAGTACAAGAATGTTCGGTTGCCGTCGACGGTGGCGACAGCCGTGGTCACCAAATTCCCTAACTGGAGTATTAGCAAAGATGTTTATCTCGTCAGCTATTACGACGACAACAATGGCGGAAAGGCAGTCAAGAAATACAAGCTGGTGCTGGAGAACGGGAATAAGCGGATCAGGGTCCAGGTTAGCGAAGATGGTGAGATTTCGTGACGTGGTCCTATGCCGGTAGAGCCCGGGTCCTGGTATTTGTTGCGGCCAGGATGGCCGGGCTTGTTTGGTTTCCGTTATGTGCCGCAGCGGTCCGGTGGCGGCAAAAGACATCTATCATGAACGAATTACCAGTGACTGTCCGACGTTCTATAGAACTGCTCGGCATTTTTGCGGTTGGATTTATTATTGCTGCCGGCAGAAATATCATCATGCCTTTGCTGCTGGCCGTTTTTCTCAGCATCCTGGTGCTACCGGTGTTCCGGCTTTTCAGGCGGTCCGGGGCGCCGGAGGTACCTGCTATCATTATCTCGATGATAGCTATGAGCCTGGTCGCAGGGGGCGTCGGCTGGTTGTTGTATCGACAGGCTTCGTCACTGCTCCAGGACATGCCGGTAATATCGGGTAATGTTACCCGGCTTCTGGATCGTGTGAGCATTTGGGTCAGCAAGGTCTTCGGCTATTCTGCCGACGAGCAATTGAAGATCATCGATCAAAACAGCAGCAGGCTATTGACCATTGCGGGAGCGGCCGCAAAACAGCTTGCAAGCTCACTGTCGTCCTGGTTCGTTTTTTTCGGTCTTCTTCCCGTGTATATTTTCTTTGTTTTGCTCTATAGGGGAATTTTTGTAAAATTCATATCGATGTCGGTCAAAAACGGCGGGCAGAAAGATGTAAGCGAGGTACTGATCCTGTTGGAAGCGGTTGTGAAAAGGTACCTGCTCGGGCTGATCTTCCAATTCGGCTATATTATTATCCTGCTTGGCGGGTTGTTGGCGCTTATGGGTATAAAGCATGGGTTGCTGATCGCCATCTTGTTTGCATTCCTCAATCTTATCCCTTACCTGGGGCCATTGATCGGCAATCTCCTGGGCGTTGCGATCGTCCTGGCTTCTTCGGACCGGTTGTGGGATGCACTGATCGTCTTCGGGGCCATTGCAGTTGTCCAGTTCCTCGACAATAACATCTTAATGCCCCGTATCGTGGGGTCCCAGGTAAAGATCAATGCGCTTGTTTCCATCATCGGCATCTTCATCGGCGGTGCTTTGGCGGGTATTTCCGGAATGTTTCTTGCGATGCCCGTTATTGCCGTCATGAAGATCTTGTTCGATCACTCGACCAGGTACAGGAATTGGGGCGTATTACTGGGTGATGAGCGGCCAAAAGACGCGGATGGGCGCTAATGTCATGCTCCCGGCAGGACGAGGACGGGGATCTTAGAGTGAAAAACTGTATTCCTGGTATTATTCCGCCGGCAAAGCCTGTCGATCAGGCTACGCGGATGGTTGAAGACCGCTAGCATTCCAATTTTCCGGCGGCTGACGTACTGTTCGATGGATCCCTGGAGATCGTCGCCTTCCAGCCGCTGTGCGTTGAATTCGATATGGGGAAAGCTGTGTTGAAGATAGTCGATGTAATGATCCAGATGCCAGGTGATATCGATGTATTCCGCGGCCGGAATCTCCAGCTCGTGTACAAATGACGCCACTTCGATCCGGGCGCCGAAGGTTTCCGCTATTGCGATCAACCCCTTAAACATCGATTTGTCTTCCTCGAATCTTTTGGTAGCCAATAGCAGTGAGTCCGGTTCATGGAAGGTATAGCCCTGTGGCACCGCGATGACAGGTATCCGGCTGTGGGCGATGACGTCGGCCGCCACGCTGCCGATGAAAATTTCTTTAATGCATCCGCCACCATGAGCGCCCATCACGATGAGATCGGCCTGCTGTTTTTCCGAGAAGGATAGAATCGCTTCTCCGGCGAGGCCCCTGGCTAACCGAAGTTCAATGGCGGGTCCCGGGTATTGTTCGCCGATCCGCTGTTTTACGGACCGGAGGCGTTCGAATTCCTCGCGGGTATATTTTTCCAGGTATGCGGTATCCAGCGTTATCGGCTCGAGTATGGGGTCCGTGGCCCCGTCCATGGCGTGGAGGAGAAAGATGGCGGCACCGGATCTTGCGGCGATCGCCGCGCCGCAGGTTGCGGCATGCATGGCATTTTCAGAAAAGTCGGTGGGCACTATGATCTTGCGCATAGGGATAGTTGTGTCCGGTAAAACTAGGCTGTCCGCTTTGCCATTGCCATGACGCTTATCATGCAGGCGGGTGCGTTTCGTCATACAACGGGAATAAATCCAGCGGTAGATTAGCCGGAAAGTCTGCAATATGAAACCGATAATTGTCGCAGTCGATTTTACGGAACGGGCCCGCAATGCGGCGTATTATGCTGCGGATATGGCGCTGGCCATGGAAGCCGATCTGCATGTATTTCATGCCGTGCCTTTGCCGTTGACGCCGGCGGACCTGCCGTTGGGAGCTGTCTTCGATGATGTGATGAAAACCGCCGTCCGGACGCTCGACTCATGGGCGGAAGATTTGAGGCAGCTTACAAAGAACCAGGTGACGGTGACGACGGTGCTGGAAGTCGGCGGCCTGCCCTTTAGGCTTGAGGAGGTCTGTGGCAGGATCAAGCCATTCCTGGTAGTCATGGGAGGCCCGGGGGATCCGTACTCACGGATGCTGGCAGGCGATGGATCGCTGTACGTTGTCCGTCATCTCGCTGTACCCGTGCTGGTGGTGCCGCCGGGGGTGGGTTTTCATGCGATCCGCAAAGTGGCGATCGCCTGTGAGCTTGCGGAGCTTCGGGACGGCATGCCCGTATCGCAAGCATTTTTGGAGGATATCCAGCGCCTTTTTTCCGCGCATTTCGATATTCTGAATGTGAGAACGGAAAAACGGCATAGCTACGACAACGAGAGGTTCGAGCTATATCATTGGAAGGAATCGCTCGACGATCTGACGCCGGCGCTTCACTTCCTGGAGGCCGGTACGGTGGAAGAAGGCATTACCCAATATATCAAAGATCAGCATGTGGACTGGCTGATGGTCTTTCCGCGCCGTCATGGACTGCTTGAGTTTCACCGGAGCCGGTCGAAACGCATCGTTCTGCAGTGCCCGGTACCCGTGCTCAGCATTTGCGAACCCGCCTTTGTACGATCGAGGCAACATTAAAGACTTTTATGGAAACTGTGTCCCCGGAAATACGGCCCGTGGGTCTGCGTGAGGAGCAAATAGTCTTGCTGCGCAACCGGTATGGACGGAATGAGTTTACGGCCGGGCAAAAAAAAGGCTGGTGGCGAATGATTGCGGAGATCTTGCGCGAGCCGATGTTTATCCTCTTGCTGGCCTCATGTCTGCTCTATTTCATACTTGGGGAGTCCGGTCAGGCCATCCTGATGCTGGCCGGCATGTTATTCGTGGCAGCCATTTCCTGGTACCAGGAGGTCAGGAGCACGCATGCGCTGGCGGCACTGCGGGAATTTACGGAGCCCGGTGTGACTGTGATCAGGGACGGCAGCGAGCGTCTGGTCCCCTCAGGCGAACTGGTGCCCGGCGATGTGATGATCATCGAGGAAGGGGACCTGGTGCCCGCGGATGCTACCATCATCGAGGCCAACGACCTCAGCGTCAACGAATCCATCCTCACCGGCGAGTCGGCCACGGTGGAGAAGAACAGGGATGGGGATGCACGGCTTTTTCAGGGTACGACCGTCAATTCGGGCAGGTGTACTGCAACCGTGACGGCTACCGGCAATTACACGGAATTGGGGCGGCTGGGCAAGTCGATAGCCGTTATCGCCGTTACAAAGACCATATTACAAAAACAGATCGCCCGGGTAGTGAAGGTAATGGCGTTGGTCGGAGGCATCGTCTTTATTTCGATCTGGCTGTTGAACTATTGGCATTCGCGCGAGGTGCTGCAGAGCCTCTTATTTGCACTTACCCTGGCAATGGCGATCATCCCGGAGGAGATCCCTGTGGCTTTCTCCTCCTTTATGGCACTGGGCGCCTACCGGATGGCCAGATCGGGGATCATTACCCGGCAGCCAGTGACCATCGAGAATCTTGGGCGGGTGAGTGTGATTTGCCTGGATAAGACGGGGACGATCACCGAGAACCGGATGAAGGTTGCGAGTTTGTACGATTACCAGGGAGATCGGCTGGTTGACAGATACGAGTCTGCATCTGCCGCAGAGGTGTTGTATCTCGCCCGGCTGGCCAGCGAGCGGTCACCGTTTGATGCCATGGAAAAGGCTATCGTGGAAGCCTATGAGGGGTCGGCGGCGGAGCATGAGCCGCTACCCGGGATGGTGCATGAATATCCGCTTGGCGGCCGGCCACCGATGATGACGCATGTGTATGCCGGCATAGCCGCCGGCAAGGGGGCGCCGGAGCGGATCGTGGAGGTGTGCAGGCTCGGGGATGACGCGCGCCGGCATGTGATGGATATCGTGGGGAAGATGGCGTCGGAAGGGCGACGGGTACTGGGGGTTTGCATGGCAGGTTACGACGGCGAAATATATCCGGATAGCCAGGATCAGTTCGATTGGCAGTTCAAGGGGCTGCTGGCGTTGTATGATCCGCCGAGGGCCGGTGTACGGCAGGAGTTCGACATCTGGCGGCAGGCGGGAATAAAGATCAAGCTGGTCACGGGCGATTTTAAGGAGACGGCGCTGCACATAGCGCGGGAGACGGGGCTGTTGGAGGCCGGACAGGCGGTTACGGGGCAGGAGGCGACAGATGCGGGACTGGCGGTCACGGGGCAGGAAATCATGGATGCGCCGGAAGGCTTGCTTCGGCGGCGGGTGGAGACCTATCAAGTTTTTGCGAGGATGTTTCCCGAGGCGAAACTGAAGCTGGTGGAAGCGCTGGCTGCCAATGGCTGGATCGTAGCGATGATCGGCGACGGCGTCAATGACGGCCCGGCGCTCAAGGCGGCGCATATCGGCATTGCGATGGGCAAAAAGGGAACCGAGATCGCCCGGGAGGCGGCGGACCTGGTGCTGACAGATGACAAGCTGGAACGCGTCACCGAGGCTATCCGGCAGGGACGAAAGATCTATTACAATCTCAAGAAGGCCGTCCGATATATTTTTTCCATCCATATTCCCATCCTATTGGTGGCTATCCTTCCGGTGGTCCTGAATTGGAAGTATCCGAACATCTTTTCTCCTGTGCATATTATATTCTTCGAGCTGATCATGGGGCCGACCTGTTCGGTGTTCTTCGAGAATGAGCCGGTGGAACCGGGGATGATGGCGCGGCCGCCGCGGCCGCAGGCCGCGGCGCTATTCTCGGCGCGTGAGATTGGCTTCAATTTTATCCAGGGCGGTATCATCGCCGCCGGTATCCTATTGCTTTACTATCATTGTATGACGAAGGGGTATACCCTGAATTATGTGCGTACGATGGTGTTCCTTTCCCTGATGACCGCGAATCTATTCCTAACGTTTACCAACCGGTCCTACAGGCAGGATCTGTCGAAGACTATGCGTTATCCTAATAAGCTGGTACCGATAGTTGTCGGTGCATCCGTATTATTCCTGGCAAGCATTATGTTGGTCCCTGTTCTCCGCGCGCTTTTCGGGCTGGAACTTCTGCGGGGCCAGCATTATTCCGTTTGTCTGGGTACGGCAATGGTCGTGACCCTGTGGTTCGAAATTTATAAAAGTTTTCCTAAAATCTCTAAATGATGAAAAAGACAATTACCATTCTTGTTCCCACGGATTTTTCGCCCGCTTCACGTGCGGGGATACGTTTTGCCGTCCAGTGGGCGCGTCAGCAGAAGGCAAAGCTGCTTCTTACACATGTCATGGGCGTGGTGAGAATGACCCGATGGAGCCCGCAGCAGTTCGAGGCTTTTGCGGCCGCGCAGCGGCGGCTGGCGATGGCTCAGCTTCGCCGGCTGGCGGCGGATGTATGCCGGCAGATGCATTTCAACCGGAAGGGGATATCCACCCTTCTGATAGAAGGGATGAGCGCCGATGTGAGCCTGCAGGATTTTTGCCGGAGCCGGCCCGATATAGGCCTGATCTGTATGGGTACGAGGGGTGCGGGGCGTATCAGGAAAATCCTGGGAACTCATACCGGGAATCTGATCCTGCATTCGGATGTTCCCGTGGTCGCCGTGCCGGCGTCTTACCGCATCAAACCTATCAGGAACATTCTGTATGCCACGGACCTGGTAACCGAGGAATCTGAGCTGCAGTCTGCAGTCATGATCGCCCGCGATCTTAAGGCGTCGCTGTCGGTGATGCATATCGCCTGGGTAGGAGAGACGAGGCTCGATCCGGCATTCATGGCCAAGGTGTGGTCACAGAAATATGCATACCCGGTGTCGATGCGCTATGAGGCTGCCGAGCCGTCGCTTTCCGTGGCCGGCAATCTGAATGTAGTTATCCGCAGACGGAAGCCTTCGCTGGTGATCATGTTTTCAGACCGCGAACGGACCGGTTTCGACAGACTTTTCTTCCCCAGCCAGTCCGAAGGGCTCAGTTTCAGGACGAATGCGCCGCTGATGGTCATTGGGAAGGGCACTTTTTAATCGGGTAATGCTCAAAACATAAGGCCGGACGTCTGTCCGGCCTCGCGGCTGAGT
>DASZOW010000428.1:0-2863 GCA_035550615.1 Puia sp. | reverse complement strand
ACCGGGAGGATTTCCGGCCGGTGGCGCCGGTGGTGTTGGAAGAGGAGGCGGATCAGTGGTTCGAGGATGCGGGGGATAGTAGCCCCTTTATGCTATTTGTGCACAATGTCCGGCCGGAGAAGTCGGACCGGATACCCGCGGTGCGGCATGTCGATGGTACGGCGAGGATCCAGACCGTGCGTCGGGATCAGCATGCGCATTATTATGATCTGTTGCAGGAGTTCAAGAAGCTGACGGGCGTGCCCGTGTTGGTGAACACCTCCTTCAATACCCGTGGCGAGCCCATTGTCTGTACCCCGAGGGATGCGATAGAATGTTTTTGGACCTCGCCGTTCGATGCGCTGGTCATCAACTCCTTTTTACTCGAAAAGACATGTTAATAGATATTTCAATAGTCATTCCGACGTACCGGCGGCCGGCGTTGCTGTTCCGCTGTCTCTCGGCGTTGTACCGGCAGGATATGGACCCCGAGCGATATGAGATCATCGTGGTCACCGATGGGCCCGATCCCGTGACCATCCGCGTTTTGCAGACGTTGTTGCCGGCGGGGCCGCGTACCAGGTGTCTGAGCCTGGACGAGAAGAAGGGGCCGGCGGCTGCGCGAAACCTGGGCTGGCGGATGGCGTCAGGTGCGCTGGTATTGTTCACCGACGACGATTGCGTTCCCGTGAGCCATTGGGTTTCGGCCTATTGGGATGCGTTCCATACGTATAGAGGAGAGAGCCGGCTGGACGGCATCTTTGGCGAATACCTGGCGTTCCGCGGGCCGGTGTATGTGCCGTGTCCGCCGAGGCCGACGGACTATGAGAAGAACACGGCGGGGTTGCAGGCGGCTGCCTTTGTGACGGCCAACTGCGCGTGTACGGGCGTGGTGTTGGAGAGGACGGGAGGGTTCGATGAATCCTTTACCATGGCGTGGCGCGAGGATAGCGATCTCGAGTTCAAGCTGGTGGAGAGCGGCGTGCCGATCGTTACGGTACCTGCGGCGCGGGTGGTGCACCCGGTTCGGGATGCGCCGTGGGGGGTCAGCCTGAAGGAGCAGAAGAAGAGCCTTTTCAATGCGTTGTTGTATAAAAAGCATCCGGAGCTTTTTAGGCGGCGGATCTATAGGCGGCCGTTTTGGAATTATTATGCGATGATCTTCGGCTTTTTAGTGTTTTTATCAGCGACTTTGTTGCATCGGCCTTTTATCGGCGGGGCGGCGGCGGGTGCGTGGGCGATCCTCACGCTCGATTTTATGCGTAAGCGGCTGCAGGGAACGTCGCATGCGCCGGGGCATATTGCCGAGATGATCTTTACTTCCATCTGTATCCCGTTCCTCTCCGTCTTCTGGACGCTTTATGGCTCCATCCGGTATAAAACTTTCTTCTTATGATAGACAAGATCGCCATTTTCCGGGCTTTGCAGCTAGGCGATATGCTGAACGTCATACCCGCGGTCCGGGCCTTGCGCCGGGCCTATCCCGATGCCGAGATCACGTTATTGGGGTTACCGTGGGCGGCGCATTTCGTGAGGCGGTTCCATACGTATTTCGACCGGTTCATCCATTTCCCCGGGTATCCCGGGTTGCCGGAGCAGGAATATGACGAGGCCGCCTTTCTGCGTTTCCTGGACCAGATGCGGGACGAGAAGTTCGATCTGCTGTTGCAGATGCAGGGGAATGGGACGATCGTGAATGAGATGCTGGGTCGGTTCGGGGCTGCGCGGCTGGCCGGTTTCCACAATAAAGATTCGCGAATGGCTTCGCCGTGGTTCATAGAATACCCGGAGGGGGTGCATGAGATCAGTCGGCATCAGGCGTTGATGACGCATCTCGGGGCGCCATTGGCCGGCGATATGCTGGAATTTCCCATAACCGCCAGGGATCAAAAAGATTATGACGGGCTTTTGTTATCGTTGCAGCCGGGGCGGTATGTCGTTATCCATGCGGGGTCGCGCGGAGTGTGGCGGCAGTGGCCGCCGGCGTATTTTGCTTTGGTAGCCGACGAGTGTGCGGAGAAGGGTTTGGAGCTGGTGATCACGGGTACGGCGGAGGAAACCGATATTACGCGGGAGGTGATGAAGCGGGTCCATCATCCGGTGACGGATCTTACGGGCTGTACTACGCTCGGCAGTATGGCGGTGTTGTTGCGGGATGCTGCGCTGCTGGTGTCGAATTGCACGGGAGTTTCGCATGTGGCGGCGGCGACACGGACGCCGAGCCTTGTGATCAGCATGGATGGGGAGCCTTACCGGTGGGGGCCGTTGGATCATGCGATACATAAGACGATCGACTGGATCGCCAACCCTAGTATCGAGCAGGTGTTTGTCGCTTTGGAGGAGCTGGTACAGATGTCGCCGGTGGCAGGGGGCGGGCTGGATTTGAGGTTTAATCGACCGGCAGGGTGACGGTGAAGACAGAGCCTTTGTCCTTTTGGCTGCTCACTTTGATCTCGCCGCCGTGTCGCCGGATGATCTCGGAGGCGATATACAGCCCCAGGCCCACGCCGGGATGGCGGCCGGTGGCGGGTTCTTCCAACCGGTAATACCGATCGAAGATCTTCCGCAGGCTTTCCACGGACATTCCCGCGCCAAAATCCTGGATGGAGATCGTTACTTTACCGGGTTCGGAGTCTGCATGGATGAAAACTTCACGGGCTTCCGGAGCATATTTGATGGCATTGGCGAGCAGGTTGGTCAGGACCTGTTCGAGCCGTTCCCGGTCGCCCCAGATGATGGGAAGCGGTAGATGTTCGGTGATCACGAGGCGGATATTTGTCGTCACCTGCAGCTCTTCCACGGTCTCGGCGATAAGGCCGTCGAGGTCGAGTCGTTGTTTTTTAATGACTGCCTGGCCCTGGCTGATCCGGGTGACATCGAGCAG
>DASZOW010000427.1:0-4051 GCA_035550615.1 Puia sp. | reverse complement strand
CGCAAAAGGCCATCGACGACGACGTATCCGGCGTGGTGCATGTCAGCTTTATAATAGACGAGACCGGCCATGTCACAAAGGCCAAAGTCATGGACGCCGCCAAACCGGCCGACGGCCTCGACGAGGAAGCGCTACGCGTCGTACGCAACATGCCGTCATGGACACCCGGCAAGGTCAAAGGCAAAAACGTCAAGACGAGGATGGAACTGCCGATTTCCTTTGTGCTGGAAAGCTAAAAGCCCCCATTGCCATGCTGGGACGCGGTCACTGTGACACTGGCACTTCCAGGCTGATCGTCACCTCGTCGCCGATAGACCCCCCCGGCTTGCCGAGATGAAAGTCCAGGCGCTGGATCTTGAATTGTCCCTTGAACACCCCGGTCTTCCCGTCAGGATTGAACGTAAAGGGGATCTGCACCGGCCTGGTCACGTCTTTTATCGTGAGCTCCCCGGTAACGGTATAACCATTGCCGGTTCTTTCTATCTTTTTAGAGCGGAAGCTGATCGTAGGGTATTTATCGGTATTGAAAAATTGCTCTTCGCTGCGAAGATGATGATTCCGCAGACCGATCCCCGTACTGACCGTTTTTGCATCGACGCTCGCAGCTATGGAGCCGGCCGCGGGATTCTTTGTATCGAACCGGATCGTCGCCTTTAAGCCTGAAAAGTCTCCATGGACGGTGCCGAACATCCCTTTGATGCTGAATTCAATCTTGGACTTGGAAGCGTCTGCATTCCAGCTGCCCGGATCTGTTCCCAGCAAAAAGACCAACGGAAGCAAGATCATTTTTGATCGCATATACTATTTATTTTTTAACACAAAAAAGCGGACGCCGGCATAAAAATCGACACCTCGCATATTCCCAAGCGCCAGCAACCCCACCGGGGCATCGCCGCCGAAATAGACATACCCGGCCCGCACCGCCAGCCCTGCCCTGGCCCGCCATTGGCCGTAATACAGCAGCGATAGCGGCAGGCTCACGTCCCACCACCGGCTTTCATACCGCGGCGTTATCGAATACAGATCGGGCTGAACGACCCCCTGCCTGCTCCCATGCCCCAGCCCCTTGACGATCGTCGCATTTACATAATAGTGCGCTTGCAGCCGGTAATCGCCCTGCAGGCTGATGGCGGTAGGCAACCTCATGGAAAAGTGATTCGCGGCAAGCGAACGGTTCGAGTCGCCCTGGTAAAAAACGGCGCTTAGTGTTCTGTCGATCGCGACATTGCTCGTCAACTTATCCTGACCCCAATGGGCAAAATTGCCGTTGTCGGTTTGCAGATGATAAACGCCTGCATTCCGGTTGAAATTGATCGCGCCGACATCCATGATGGATAGACCGAGCCGATAACGGTAATCCTCCGGTACACGGGTGTCTCTCGCATGGACATAGATGACCCCGAGGTCGACGCCGAAACCATGGCCGTGGTTCAGATCGCCATAGTCGCCGATCTGGCGGTAAGAATCATAATCCGTACGCCCGTAATCGACACTCGAGTTGGTGAACCGGATCACGGTCGTATCGCCAAGCGTATAATTCAGATGCGTGTTTCGGATATATGCGGCGGCTATGCCTTGCAGATACTTCAAAGCTATGCCGGCCTTCCACTGGCTCTCGCCATCGTCGAAGAGTATCGCCGAATAATGTAATCCATATTCCAGCCAGCCCATACCGTTGAGCCGCGTGCTATTGTCGCTGAGCGGTTTGTTCCAGAGATCGCCATCCTTGAGATAAGCCCAGGCATTTTCCGCCGTCGACCCCGGCAGATCGCGGATGTTGGCATATCCTCTTGCCGCTATGGTCAGCCCAATGCACTGATCGCCGCCCAACGCCAGTTGAAAAGAAGGCCCCAGCACTTCGGTAGCCAGGGTGAACTGATAACGTTTGTCCTGGTCGCCGGAGCCATAATAGGTAGCGAAATGTTCATTGTCGACGATGCCCTTGAGGATCGTCTTAAAACCGAACGCCGGCACCGATCCCTTGGGATTATACACAAAGGTGTTGTCATATAGCACCCCTACCGACAATCCATGGACCTCCCACTGCAGCGGACCGCCGGCCGTAGCCGCAGGATTGATCCTCGCCGCCAGTATTCCCGAGTAATTGCTGTTGCCGGCGCCAAAATCGTACTGCGCATGCCCCGACAGGCATAGGCAAAGCCCCACCCATACGCCAAATATCTTTCGCATATAAAGACAATTACGGTCTGAATAAATAAAAATGATAAAGGAGGACGGTTGGCTAAGAACAGGATTTAAATACCAACGCATCAAAAAAAACAAAGGTTGCTTATGGGCGGGCAGGCGCCTCTATACAGACTTGTGGGTGTCTCCTTAGAGACCTGCGGCCGCATTCTTACTGACCTGTGTCGCCTCCTTACAGATCTGCCGACGATCGGCTCATAGCTCCAGTGCGATCTTCTGTCCCGTCCGGGCAGACATATAGATGGCATCGATGATCTTCAGATCCTTGACGGCCTCTTCCCCATCCACGGGCACTACCGGCTGATGACCCTGCAGCAGGATGCCGGACATCTCGTCCATCTGCACGGTTTGATGCGTGACTGTCGGCTGATCGAGTTCTCCCTTGTTCGTATGCCCTTTGATCGGTCCATAACCAGTGGCCGGTACCAATTCTGCATACCCATCGGTGCCGTTTAGAAAGAACCGGTCCAGGTTGTTGAGGCTATAGGTTGAAAGGCAGGAGGCCACCGCGCCGCCCGGAAAACCCAGCTGGAATTGGATGGTCTCGTCGATGCCGGGTTTGAATTTTACCGGGTTCGTTTTTGTCGCTTCGGCAGTCACCCATATCGGGTCTTCACCGATCATATACCTGGAACCGTTTACGGAATAGATGCCGATATCCATCATCGATCCGCCGCCGGACAGCGCCGGGTTCAGCCGCCATTGGGTAGGATCGCCGATGATAAAGCCGGAAAGTCCCTGGAAGAACAAGACCTTGCCGAATTGCCCCGCCTTCCGCAGCCGGATCACCTCCAGCGTATGCGGTTCGAAATGCATGCGGTAACCGACCAGCAGCTTGACACCGGCCTGTTTACAGGCATCCACCATCTCCTGGCCCTCTTTGGCGTTTATAGCCATCGGCTTCTCGCAGATCACCTGTTTGCCGGCTTTGGCCACACGGATCACGGCGTCATGATGCAGGGCATTGGGCGTGATGACATAGACGGCATCGATGTCGGGATTGTTCTTTATCTCGTCGTAATTCTCATAGTTATAGCAATTCTTTGCCGGGATATTGTATTTGGCCTGCCAGGCCGTGATCTTGGCCGGAGTGCCGCTGATGACGCCGACAAGCTTTGCCCTGGTGCATGAACGCATGGCTTCGGCTACCCGCGTTCCATAGCTGCCCAGACCCATGATCGCTACGCGTAGGACAGGACCATCATCGTGTGGCGGTAACTGACAGGCTTGCGCCCATCCGGGCAACAAAGAGACGGCGGCCACGGCGCCCGTCATTTTCTGGAGGAAATCGCGGCGTGTTTGCATGTCCCTAAGATACGATATTATCTTGTTCCCGGCCGCAAGCGGATTCGGCGCGGAGCCAGGCTAGTGATCGAGCCCGAACGCCTGCGCCCTGTATTGCGGCGGTAGAAGCAGCACCTTGATCGCCTTGTCCAGGTGCAAAAACCGGGAGAACCGATACCCCAGCACCACCGGGTAAAGCCAGGGAATGGAAGAAAACCCCAGCATCCTGCGGACGGGGCCCGGGACCAGCAAAACCTGCGTCTGGATAAGGACCTGGTAACGGAGCCAGCCGAGATTCCGGCGGTAACTCCGATAAAGATCACGGGAAAACTTGCTGTATTCGAGATTGGTCTGCAGGTATTGCGTCCGGCGCGCCTGCCATTCGGGAAAAGTTGCCGGCAGATCGACCAGCCCCATCCGGTCCCCTACCCGTTTGAACACATCGAAGACCTCTTCCCTTTCTTCCGCGCGGAGCGGACGCTCCAGCAACTCAAAAGAGGCGATGGAATATCCTATCAGCATGAACAATACATCCAGGTAGGCCGTGGCAGGCCTGCGCGCC
>DASZOW010000426.1:0-2826 GCA_035550615.1 Puia sp. | reverse complement strand
AACCATTCCAGACATATTCCGCCACCGCTTCTTCCATGCTGATCTTCCTCAGCGCTTTTTTGATACCTTGATTGGAGATCTGAACCTTTGCCATAGCCAGGCCGTTTACTAAATTAATTAGCAAATATAGGCGAAAATGCGTTGCCTCAAAAAAATTCTCTGTCCCACTCTCGCCCGATCCGCTGCCGTTCCACGCCCGATTCTGCTTCCGCTCACACCTGATCCCGCTCCCCGCTCACACCTGATTCCGCAACATCTTAAAAACCAGCCCCGCATACAACAATAACCCCACGGCCGAGATCAGCGAGCTCTCCCTGACCGCCCGCACGATCGCCTCCCCTCCTCCCGCGGCCATAGCGCCAAATATAGCCACACCGACAGCGCCGGCCGCCTGTCGCGTCGTATTCAAAACGGCCGAAGCGATCCCCGACCGCCCACGATCCACCGTAGCCAGTATCCCCGTGGTCATAGCCGGCACCGCCGTTCCCATCCCGAGCGGCAACGCCAAAAACCCCGGCAAAAGATCCCAATAACGGGTATCCCTTCCCGCCAGCAATAAAAGCGCAAAGCCCAGGGCAAAAATGAGCATCCCCCCCAGAACGGGCAGCCGGATCCCATATTTCCGGATCAACCTCCCGCTGAGCAGGTTGGCGAAGATAAACCCCGCCGTCAACGGCAAAAATGCCATCCCCGCCTTGAGCCCGGAATAATGCAGCACATTCTGCAGATAAAGACTCAGCACAAAGACCGACCCATAGTACGCCCCATTGGCGATCATCCCAAAACCGATCAACGTATTGAAATTCCGGCTGCGGAACAGGTCCAGCGGCAGGATCGGCGACAGGGCCAGCTTCTCACGACGCAGGAAAACCGCCAGCAGGACAAGACTGAAAACAAGCCCTCCGTAAATATAGCCGCGGCTTATCGACGCCTCATGCCACTGGATGATGCTCGCGATCAGCGTCGTCAGCGCCAGCATCCACAACAGCTGCCCCGGAATGTCGAAACCCCGGTGCTCATTCTTGCCGCTTTCTTTCAGCCGGAATCCCAGCAGTATCCCCGCAACACAGATCGGCAAATTGACAAAAAAGATCCAACGCCAGTTGCCCACGTGCAATAACAAGCCGCCCAGCACCGGCCCCGCGGCGATAGACACGCCACCTGCCGCCGTCCACAAGGCAACCGCCCTCGCCCGGTCGTGCGGCCGATCCGAAAAAGCATGATTTAAAATGGAAAGTGATGACGGTATCATGATCGCCGAACCCAGCCCCTGCAATACCCGGGCAACGACCAACACCAGCGAAGACCAGGCCAGCCCGCAACCCGCCGAAGCCGCCCCGAAAACAAATAACCCCAGCTGAAAAAGCCGTTTCGCGCCCAGCAGATCGCTCATCCCGCCCGCCGATAGCATGAACACCGCAAAGGCGATCGTATAGGCGTCGACGACCCATTGAAGCGTACTAACCTGCGCCTGGAACGACCTGCCGATCTGCGGCAACGCAATATTGACGATGGAAACATCCAGCTGCGAAACCACGAAACCCAGACTCGTGGTGGCTACGATAAACCCGAAACCCGTCCTGCTATTTTTCATAATAAGGCCAAAATTAACCCGCCATCCCCAGGAACGCTTGAATCAGCGCCGACTACCAGGCCTCATTCTCCCCAGCATGTGATCACAACATCCCTTTGCCCCCCATGATTGCGGTGCTCGCAAAGATAAATCCCCTGCCACATTCCCAGCGCCAGTTCTCCCCCGACAATCGGAATAAGCACGCTCGAACCCAGCAGCGAAGCCTTGAGATGGGCGGGCATATCGTCCGGGCCCTCCGCATCGTGCCGGTAGTCGGGATCATTCTCCCGAACGACCTTGTTAAACCACATCTCGAAATCCTGCCGGACCGTAGGATCGGCATTCTCGTTGATCGTAAGCGAAGCCGACGTATGCTGGATAAACACCTGGCAAAGTCCCTTCTGTATCCTCCCGATCCCCGGCGCCGCCCGCATGACCTCGTTGGTGATCAGGTGAAATCCCCGCCGCCTCGCGGCGAGTGTAATAGTCTGTTGTTCGATGATCATAGTAACCAAATATGCAAAATTAATTCCTTTACCTCAACCACGCCTCACGGATCGCCATCTGCAAACTATCTGGCCGATCGACCGGCCGGATACGAAATACCTTCCCATCCCGCTCGAGCCGCAACCCCGCATAACCGAGATATTTGTCATAATCGAGGTCGCGGGTAGTAGTCGCATAGCTAAACACCTCGCCTAAATCACCGCCTGCCACCTCCTCGCATACCTGCCGGAACTCGGCATCCGAAAAACCACGTTTCTTCTGCTGATAGAACTCCCGGTAAAGCCGGACCATCACATCATCGAGCGAAGAGTCATTATGGGTATGATCACGGATCGCCAGATCGAGCAGCGCACCCACCACGGGCCCCTTGTCATAATACGAGATCGTCTTCTCCAACGCCCCGCCAAAAGGCCCGTCGGACCAGGTCTCATAGCTCGCCTCGGTCAGGCTCTGATACTGATGCCCGGTCGTATTCTCATACGCGGCAATATTGCGCTCCAAAGAATGCAACACATCTTCGCCGCTCATAATGCCTGCCCTCCTCAGCAAAAGATATTCATAATACACAGTAAACCCTTCCGACACCCACAGGAGATTCGTCCTGTTCTCTCGCTGATAATTGAACGGCCCCAACTCCACCGGCCGGATACGTTTCACATTATAACCATGAAAATATTCATGCGCGATAAAGCTAAGCATCTTCTGCCGGCCAGTCTCCGTGGCAAGGTCCTTACCATTGAAGCTTA
>DASZOW010000425.1:0-3606 GCA_035550615.1 Puia sp. | reverse complement strand
ATCCCGCATATCACGGATGAGATCAAGCGGCGGATGCTGCTGCTGGGTCAGGGGAACAAATATGACATCATCATAACCGAGTTGGGTGGTACGGTTGGCGATATCGAATCGCTGCCTTTTATCGAGGCAGTACGTCAGCTGCAATGGGAGATGCCGGAGGAGGACTGCCTGGTTGTGCATCTGACCCTGGTTCCGTATTTGAAAGCTGCTAAAGAGTTGAAAACCAAGCCGACACAGCATAGCGTCAAATTGTTGAGCCAGGAAGGCGTGCACCCGGACATCATTGTCTGCCGGACGGAGGAGCCGTTGTCGCCGGATATTCGTAAGAAGATCGCCCTGTTCTGTAATGTCAAGCCGGAGGCGGTGATCGAAGCTGCCGATGCGCCTACCATTTATGAGGTGCCGTTGACGATGATGCGGGAAAAGCTGGATCTGATCTGTCTGAAGAAGCTCAATATCACCCACTATCATGACCCGGAGCTGGCGCGTTGGAAGGAATTCCTCGACAAGCTGAAATATCCTAAGAGCAAGGTGATGATCGGACTGATCGGAAAATATATCGAGTTGCAGGATGCGTATAAATCGATCCTGGAATCCTTTGTGCATGCGGGGGCCATCAATGAGTGCAAGGTGCAGGTCGTGAACGTGCATAGCGAGTTCATTACCGCGGAGAATGTGAGCGAGAAGCTGGCTAACCTGGATGGGTTGCTGGTGGCGCCCGGATTCGGGCATCGTGGGGTGGAAGGAAAGATCATTGCCGTCAAATACGCCCGGGAGAACCGGCTGCCCTTTTTCGGGATTTGTCTCGGAATGCAGATGGCGGTCATCGAATATGCGCGTAATGTGCTGGGATTAAAGGATGCCCATTCCACCGAGATGGATGTGCACACGCCTCATCCGGTGATCGATCTGATGGAGGAGCAGAAGAAGGTAACGGCCAAGGGCGGGACCATGCGGCTGGGGTCGTATCCCTGTAAGATCAAGGAGGGGTCGCTGGCGGCACGTATCTATGGCGGCAAATCAGAGATCAACGAGCGGCATCGTCATCGTTGGGAATTCAATAATGCTTTTCTGCAACAATTCGAAAACGCCGGCATGATCCCCAGCGGTTATAACCCCGAGAGCGGTTTGGTGGAGATCATCGAATTGCCGGCATCGGTCCATCCTTTCTTTTTTGGTGTGCAATACCATCCCGAACTAAAGAGCACGGTCGAGAACCCACAGCCGATCTTTGTCCATTTTCTCAAGGCGGCAAAGGAATTTGCCGAGGCTAAGAGTTCGGTGAAGAATCCGCTTTTGCAAAGCGAGATGATATAAGTCCGGTGAAAAATAGGTGATGGGGGTGGTTTCTCCCGGCGGGTAATTCGCTGAGGAGGTCAATTTGGCCTATATTTGCAAATCCTAAGCCGCCGGGCGGCTTGCACATACAAAAAAAGTTATCATGGGAATGGATCGTAATACGGTTATTGGATTTGTGTTGTTAGGCCTTCTACTCTTTGTTTATCTCTTTATAAATACCAAGAGCAGTCATGAGCTGGAGGCACAGCGGAAGCATGTGCAGGACAGCATTGCCGTTGTGAACAAGGTCAAGGAGCAAGCCGCGGAAAAGGCTGCTACCCAGGCTGCTGCCGCCCGGAAAGATACTACCAAAGCGGTTGTCGATACCACCGGCTTCAATAAAGCGTTCAGCGGCACTGAGCAGCGGGTGACATTGGAGAACGACCTGGTCAGGATCGTCTTCAGCAATAAGGGCGGGCAGCCGGTGAATGTGGAGCTGAAGAAGTTCAAATCGTATGACAGTACGCCTGTAAAGCTGATAGGGCCCGATACGCAGGACCGGATCAGCTATCCGATAAATACCGGTAATACGGGTCCCCGGGATATTGCCGCGCTCTACTTCAATGCAGGGCAAGTGAGCAGGAATGCCGATGGAAGCCAGACGGTCCGTTTTATCCTTCCCGCGCCGGCGGGACAGGGGATCACGCATGAATTTACGCTTCCTGCCGACAGCTATAATTTGAGCTGGAACATCCATGTCGACAATCCGGGGCAGCTTTTCAGCCAGTACAATCTGAATCTCGGCTGGCATGACGCTACACAGCGGGCGCAGCGCAACATCCAGGACGAGCGGCTGCGCTCCAGCGTTTGTTTCCTGGAAGACAACAATTTCGATTATATCTCCGCCAAAAGCGAAAAGACGTTCGACAAGCCGGTGCAATGGGTATCGGTGGCGCAACAATTCTTCAATACTACGCTGATCCGTAAAGACGGCAGTTTCAACTCCGGAAGCATACATGTAGTAAAAGAGACCAACGACAGTTCCAATACGGTGGCGCAGGTGGATGTGAGCCTGCAAACCAAAATACCTGCTGCGGCTTCGGCCAATGTCGGCTTTTTGTTTTATTATGGGCCCAATGACTTTTCGATCCTGGACAAACAGGCGCCGGGGATGACGCGGATCATCGATCTGGGGAGAAACCTGTATTCTTTTGTCCGGCCGGTGAATGTATATATCCTCATGCCGGTGTTCAATTTCTTCAAGGCGCATATCGCCAGCTATGGGATCGCGATCCTGCTGCTGACGCTCTTCATCCGGCTGTTCACGGCGCCGCTTGTGTATAGCAGCTATCTCAGCGGGGCGAAGATGAAGGCCTTGCGGCCGGAGATCGAGGCCATGAAGAAAAGGGTGGGGGATGACAAGCAGGCTCAGGGGATGGAGCAGATGAAGCTCTTCCGGGAGGCGGGGGTGAACCCGCTGGGCGGGTGTATACCCGCGTTGCTGCAGATCCCGATATTCTTTGCCCTATACAGTTTTTTCAGCTCGAACATCAATCTTCGGGGAGAGTCGTTCTTATGGTCGCATGATCTTTCCACCTTCGATACGTTATTCCATCTGCCTTTTTATATTCCGCGTTTCGGGGATCACATTTCGTTGTTTGCCTTACTGGCGGTGACGACCAGTTTCCTGATCTCGCTCTATGGGATGAGCATGACGCCGGACCAGAGCAACCCGGCGATGAAGTATATGCCGTATGTCATGCCGGTGTTCCTCCTGCTGTTCTTCAATAGCCTGGCTTCGGCGCTGACGTGGTATTATACGGTCTCCAATGTGATCACGCTGAGCTTGCAGTTCGTGATCCAGCACTATATCATCGATCATGAGAAGATCCTGGTCCAACTGAAGGAGAACAGGACGAAACCCAAGGCCAAGAGCAAGTGGCAGGAGCGCATGGAGCAGATGCAGGAGCAGCAGCGGGAGATGCAGAAACAGCGGACCAAGAAATAATGGCGGTTGCGAGTGGATGGCGCCGGGACGATTGGCCGGTGAGGTTGACGGGGGCGATTGGCCGGTGAGGTTGACCGGGGGCCGCAAGGGTTGCAGGCTTTCCTTGCAGGTTTGGGTAGTCTTTCTTACTTTTAGCCGATGAACATTAAAATGTGGTTAAATCCCATTGTCCTGGCGTTTTGCGGTCTGCTGTGCGCATCCGCCCGGGCCCAACCCAAGACCATATCCGAGCTTACCCTGGTTTATGACTATTCTGCCGGGCCGGACGGCAAGGTCAAGCCGGAGGGTGGGGCCAGCGCGGTCCATACGGTCTATATCAA
>DASZOW010000424.1:0-12473 GCA_035550615.1 Puia sp. | reverse complement strand
CACCGCACCGACATTGACGCAATGCCGTTTTCCACCGGCGCCCGGGCTGGTCAAACATTTTTCCCCCGACGAGCCTGTCCCCATCGGCGCGCTGACGATAACCGCCCTTCCCAAAAATCATGACGCCTCCGACCCCTATAGCTTCACCGTGGCCTCGCCTTCGGTCTGTATCGGCATCTTCACGGACATTGGCGTCGTCTGCGATAACGTCATCCGGCATTTTACCCGTTGCCACGCCGCCTTCCTCGAAGCTAACTACGACGAACAGCTGCTCGAGAACGGCCGCTACCCCTGGCCGCTGAAAAACCGCATCCGCGGCGGTCATGGTCATCTGAGCAACCGGCAGGCGCTCGACCTCTTCCTCGACTACCGCCCCGCATTTATGAGCCATCTGCTGCTGGCCCATCTCTCACAGGATAACAATCGCCCCGAGCTCGTACAACAGCTGTTCGAAACGCATACTACCGGAACGACCATCATCGTGGCGTCCCGGCATAACGAATCGGAGGTCTATGCCATCGACGGCAGCTATTACGGCATCGCCGGCCCCGCCTGGACCCCGCAAGGCCATAGAAAACCCGCACCCCCACAACCCGCCGCAACTACCCAACCCGCCGCGCTGGAGACCACCGCAACCACCCAACCCGCCGCACCCCCGCCACCCGCCAGGCTGGAAACGACCGCCTCGCGGCGCCGCAAAGCATTGACCCAGCCTAAAAGTAAGCCGTCTGCGACCCAAATCAGCCTATTCGAATAAGCCATGCTCACCACCAAACTAGTCACCACCGATCACGAACTGGAACAGATCGCCGACTTATCCAAAGCTAACCTCGTCAGCAACCTCTCCGCCGAAACCAGGTCTAAAGAAGGCTTCGTCACCTGGGTCTATACGCCTGAAACGCTCAAAGCCCTGGGAAAGATCATCCCTTCCGTCATCGTCAAAGACGGCGACACTCTCGCGGGCTATGCTCTCTCACTCTCTCCTGCCTGCACAGACGTATACCCGCCGATGGCGGCGACGCATGACCTCGTCTCGTCCCTGTCCTACAACGGCCGGCCACTGGCGCAGCAAAAGGTCTATTACTGCGGCCAGATCTGCGTAGCGGAAGCCTACCGCGGCCAGGGAGTCGTGAACATGCTCTACCAGTTCCACCGGCAACAGTTCAGCCCGCAGTTCGATCTGCTCGTTACGGAGATCTCCACGGCCAACCCACGTTCGCTGAAAGCGCACCAAAAGGTAGGCTTCCAGGTCATCGAAACGCACCGCGATGAGCTGGATCAGTGGGATATCGTCTTGTGGGATTGGAAAAAACAGGCCGGCCAAAATCACTGAAAACAGGCCACCGAAAATCGCTAAAACCAGGCCACCGAAACTCGCTGAAAACAGGCCGGCCAAAATCGTTCACTCGTGCTCGTGCTGCACACTCTTTTCGGCAATGACATCCGCCGGCTTGGGTTCGGCTACCTGGGCCTCCGGGGCAGGAGCGGGAGCAGGTGCAGACGCGGCGGCAGCCGCCGAAGGCTTGACCGTTTCGAGCACTTCTTCCCGTTGCGGCTGCAACACCTCGCGCAACATCGCCTGCGGAATGATCAACCGCCTCGGGTCCTTCTTCAGATAGCCATTGAAGATCGTCATCGCCTTCTGCACCACAAAATACTGCAACAACGTCTCGAAGTCCCACGCCGATGCGGGTATCAGCACCGAACCCTGGGCCCTTTCCTTATAGGCGCGGATAAAAAATCCGCTGAGATAATGCGCCCAAAAGCCGGCCATCGGCAGCAACCGCTGCGTATCCTCGGGATGAAGCGGCTGATTATTCAGGAACCCGTCGAACGCCACTTCATAAATGCTCGCGATCATGGAAGCGAGATCCACAAACACGGAACGCCGCAACCGCCGTTCGCTATAGCTGAGCGCGGGGTCCCCGCTATAATCGCTGATGGCGACGTCTTTCCCGGTCAACAGGATCTGCCCCAGGTGAAAATTGCCATGGATGCGGATCTTCGAGACATCCATCTTGCCGGCATAGATCTTTTTCAATGTCGTCAGCAGCTCGCTCCGGAAGGCGATGATCCGGTCCAGCCGCTGGCGCATATTCGCGGGCAGGCTTTGTTTGTTCCGGTTCATGTTCTCGTAGGTCTCACGTACCAGCGAGGTAATGGAAGAGAACAACGAACGCTGATAATGGAGAGAGAAGGGCTCGGGCTTCATCTCCTTACCCGTCCCCGCCGCCAACGCAAGATGCAGCTCCGCCGTGCGGATACCGATCAGCCGCGCCAGATCGGCAGCATGCGCCCCCAGCAAGGTTTGCACATCGGCCGGCAACTCTTCGAAAGCCACCGGGCTGGCCAGCGTCCCCTGCCGGTCCCTGGGCATCGGCCCATTCTTCTCACCCGCAACGATCCGCTCGATATAGTTGGTGATCCGCTCCTGAAAATAGCTGTAACCGTCTCCATGATTCTCGATCATTTCCTGCAACAACCCCAGCACGATGCAACCTCGCTTGTCCCGCCATTCGATGCTGCCGATAAAAGCCGGCAGATAGGAAAAACGGGCTTCCTTGGACAGATACCGGGTGAGCTCCTGGTCGGGGTTGACCGCCCGGTCCACCTTCCTGAAGAGTTTCAAATAGAACATCGCGTCGTAGGAGACGGAAGTATTGTACAGATCCGAGGTATGGATCCTGGCCAGCACATCCGGCTTGTCCTGTAAATATTGCTTTACCCGCGCATTCCCTTCGAATTGGATCGGCGACACATGCCCATTCTTATGCCCCGTGAGCTTCTGCAACAACGACAGCTGCCATTCCGGTGAGAAAAAGGCATCCACCAGCATCCCATCCCCCTCCTCGGAACGAACCTGCGCTATCAAGGCCTCGGGAAAGGTCTCGCTCAACCGTTTGGCGACATCGTCCTTGACGATCCATAACGGCAGTTGGTACATACCCGGCACGCCGTCATCACCCGTGATCTCGAGTAACAGCCAGAAAACGGGATGAGCATGATCCTCGCCCGCACTCTGCATCACCGTATAGTCGGATATCACCACCTGGTAGGTGTTGTGCTCCTTGGGAATGAACCATTTCGCCCGGATAAGATATTTCTGCAGGATACTGCCCTCCAATTGCCGCCTGGCGCCGCCATCCATCAGCCCCGCCCATTTCCGCACCAGGAACAATGGCAACGGCTTGTCCTCGTCCATCTCGGGATGCGCCTTCTCGAGCACGAACCAGTTATAGCTGTGCGGCGCCAGCGTAAAGAAATACTGCCCGTCGTCCCGGATCACGGGAAACCGGTTCCTGCTGAACACATCCACCGGCACGAATCCTTTATAGGCCAGCAGATCGACTTCGGCAGCCTGCGAGAATTTGGACAGATTGACCACGATCAGCAGGGTCTCTTCCTCATAGCTCCGGGTAAACGCCAAGACCTTGGGGTTCTCGACGCTGACGAATTTCATATTGCCCCGGCCGAAGGTCTTGAACTTTTTCCGGACGGAGATCATCCGCTTCATGAACCAATAAAGGCTGGAAGTATTGCTCCGCTGCGTCTCCACGTTCACGGATTCATAATGATATTCGGGGTCCAGGATCAGCGGCAGATAGAGCTTCTGTGGATTCGCGGCGCTGAATCCGGCATTCCGGTCCGGCGACCATTGCATGGGCGTCCGCACCCCGTCCCGATCCCCCAGGTAAAAGTTGTCGCCCATCCCGATCTCGTCGCCATAGTAGATCACCGGCGTGCCGGGCAACGCCAGCAACAGCGAGTTGAGCAATTCGATCTTCCGGCGGTTGTTGTCCAGCAACGGCGCCAGCCGGTGACGAATGCCCAGGTTGATCCGCGCCTTGGGATCACGCGCATACACCTTATACATATAGTCCCGCTCCTCGTCGGTCACCATCTCCAGCGTCAGCTCGTCATGGTTGCGGAGAAAAATGGCCCACTGACACGTAGAGGGGATCTCGGGGGTCTGGTCGAAGATATCGGTAATGGGATAGTGATCCTCCATCTGCAAGGCCATGAACATCCGCGGCATCACCGGGAAATGATAGTTCATATGGCATTCGTCGCCATTACCGAAATAAGACGCGGAATCCTCGGGCCACATATTCGCCTCGGCCAGCATCACCGTGCCGGGAAAATGCTCGTCCAGGTGTTTCCGTAATTTTTTCAGAAAGGTATGGGTCTCGGGCAGATTCTCGCCATTGGTCCCTTCGCGCTCGAACAGATAAGGCACCGCATCCAGCCGGAACCCGTCGACACCCATCTTGCACCAGAAGTCGATGATGCGGAAGACCTCCTCCTGCACCGCAGGGTTGTCATAATTGAGATCGGGCTGATGATGAAAAAAACGATGCCAGTAATATTGCCCGGCCACCGGGTCCCAGGTCCAGTTGGAATTCTCGAAGTCCTGGAAGATGATACGTACGTCCTTGTATTGTGTGGGGTCGTCGGTCCAGACATAGAACTCGCGTTCCGCGGATCCTTTCGGGGCGCGCCGCGCCCGCTGGAACCACTCGTGGGCATCCGAGGTATGGTTGATGACCAGCTCGGTGATCACCCGCAGGTTTCGCGCATGCGCCTCTTTCATCAACTGCTTGAACTGGGAAATATCCCCGTAGGAAGGGTTGATGCTGTAATAATCGGAAATATCATAACCGTCGTCACGCAGCGGCGAAGGATAAAATGGCAATAGCCAGATCGTAGTCACCCCCAGGTCCTGCAGATAATCGAGCCGCTGCAGCAGGCCCTGGAAATCGCCGATCCCGTCCGCATCGCCATCGCTGAAGGCCTTGATGTGCAATTCATAGATGACCGCATCCTTATACCAATGCAAGTCATCATCTAATGCAATAGAGTCCGCCATGCCAACAGCGCCTCAAATCCCATGCCCGCCCCCTACTCGGTCTTCAGACTCTTCACCGGGCTGGCCATCGCCGCCCGCACGCTCTGTACCCCCACCGTCAGCAGGGCGGCCACAAGCAAAAGCAACGACGGCAACACCAGCACCACCCAGCCCACCCGGATATGAAAGGCATAGTTCTGCAGCCAGCGCACCGCCGAATACCACACCACCGGCAAGGCGATCGCCGCCGCAACGCCGACCAACCGGATGAAATCCAGGCACAAAAGCACAAGCAGGCTATACACCGGGGCGCCCAACACCTTCCGGATACCGATCTCCCGGACCCGCAGCCGGATCACATAGCTCGACAAACCCAACAACCCCATACACGCGACAAAGATCGCCAGCCCGGCAAACAGCCCAAAAAGATCGCCTAACTTCTGGTCCGCCCCGTACTGCTTCGCAAAATGGTCGTTTAAAAAATAGGCCTCGTATGCATTGCCGGCAAAAAATCGGTTATACAAGCCCTTGATATAGCTCAACGCCGCCGGCAGATCCCGCGTATCGACGTTCACCGCAAAAAATCCCGGCCGCAGATGTCTGCCATAATAGAACATTATGGGTTTATAGGACGTTTTCAGGGACTGTTGCTGATAGTCCTTGACGACACCCACGATCTCCGCCTTTATGTCTCCGAACCACGACGCAAAATAGATCTGCTGATGCAGCGCCGCCGCCGGACTGGCATAACCCAATTGCCTGGCCAGTGTTTCATTGACCAGGACCCGCGTCTCCTTCGTCCTCGCCCAGTTTCCGTCCTCATTTTCTGGAATATTGCTGCCCGCCAATAGCTTCACCCCATATGTGGCGATAAAATCCCGGTCGATCCCCAGGAAATCGGCATAGCTGTCATTGTCCTTCTTTGGATGATCTGCCCGCCATATCCCATTATCGGCCTCGAGCCGTTGCCCGGGTATCTCGGTGGTAGGCGCCACCCCGCGGACGGCCGGATCTCTCGACAGCTCCGACTTGAATGCCTTTATCCTGCTGATGTACGTTGAATCCAGCTCCGCCGGCGCCTTCACGATCAGGAGCTGATCCCGGTTGTAACCCGGGTCCTGGCTACGCATGTACTGCAGCTGCCGGTAGACCAAAAATGTCCCTGCGATCAGTAATATCGACAAAAAGAACTGAAAGGTCACCAAAGCCCGCCGCAGGAAAACGCCCTTGGCCGAACGCTGGAACCGCCCTTTTAAGACCAGCACCGGCCGGAAAGCGGAGATGACAAGACTCGGATAAGCCCCGACCTGCACCGAGGCGATGATAAAAATGCCCGCAACCGCCGCCCAGAACCGCCATTGCCCCAATAATCCGCTCGCCAGAAATGCGCGGTGGACATTCTTACCTACAAAAATGTCGAACCCATGACCCGTTACCGCCACGATCATGACGGTTACCAGCAACGCCAGCCCGTTGACCAGCATGGACTCGAGCATGAACTGACCGGCCAGCTGCCACCTGGTCGCTCCCGCCACCTTTCGAACTCCCACTTCCCGCGCCCGCTCCAGCGATTTGGCCGTCGATAGATTCACATAGTTGATCCAGGCGATCACCAGGATGAACACGCCCAGTATCGTCAGAAAATACAGGCTCTTCTCACTGCCTTGCGGCTCCATCTCGCTGCCATACGACGCACCCAGATGTATATCGGTCAATGGCTGCAAGGCAAGCGAAACGCTCAGATTGAGCGAACTCATCTTCTTGCCGAGATACTTGTCGACAAAAGCGGGTAGCTGCGCGGTAATCCTCCCCGGGTCCGCACCCGGCGCCAGCAACACGTAAGTATACCAGGCGGGCGCCTCGAATTCAGTATAGCCGTACTTCGGCGGCAACCCGATCAGCATATCGAAATGGAGATGCGAATTATCGGGTACATCCCTGAACACTCCCTTTACGACCATAGGATTGCTGTTCAGATACATCGTCTTCCCCATCGGGTCCCGGTTGCCGAAATATTTACGCGCCATACCGGCGGAAAGCGCCACGGAATGCTGGTCGGAAAGTGCAGTGGCCGCATCTCCCTCGACCAAGGGGAAACTGAACATCCGCAGAAAGGAGGCATCGGCAAAATAAAAACTGGTTTCGTTGAACCGTTTGCTGTTCCCCTGCTCATCGGTATAGGAAAGCATCGTCGTACCCCCGAAGATCCCAGCGGGCGCAATCCGCGCAAAATCTTTGACCTCGGGAAAATCGGCCTTCATCGCAGGGCCGATACCGGCATAATTGTCCGCCTGCGCCTCATGCGCTGAAAAATAATGCGCCCATGCCAGCGGCACCCGGTAGATCCTCGCCGCATTTACATGCCAGCGATCATAGCTCCGTTCGAAATGAATATACTCGAAGATGAACCAGCAGGCAGCCATCCCTATGGCCAGGCCGAAGATATTGACGACGGAAAATACCTTGTTCTTAAGCAGGTTCCGACGGGCGATCTTAAAAAAATTAAGCAGCATGAACCCTGTCCCCCTAATAATATGCCAGACGCGTAAACCTCTATGGATCAAACGCATAAAACACCAACCACGGCTACAAACCGTCCGGTTTCGATGCACCGGATGTCCGCTTCCTGTTTCGGGTCCGGGGCGCTTCCTACTTCATGCTCCACTGGATGCCCGCAAAATAGGACGCACGGTCCACCTGCCGTAACACCGTGAACCGGTCCGCCCGCTGCTGCCCCGGAACCAGACCCGAAGCAAAATCGGGATTGGCCTTCATCAGGTCTACCGTCATCCGGGTATCGAACAGATTGTCGGCCTTCAAAAATATCCGCCAGCCATGGTCAAATGTCTTCTCGATCGACGCATCCAGCATCGTATACCCCCGCTGCCGGTAGTCGAGTCCGTACCAGCCCGATACGGAATAGATCCGCCTTCCGGTATAGATGCCGCTGACCCGCATATTCCAGCCATTCTGCGGATCGGCATAGACCACGGATAGATTGGCCAGATGCGGGCTTTGCCCCTGCAACGGCCGGGATTCATTACGGGTCACCGTGATGATATCGCTGGTAGGATCATCGGGATCGGCCCTTGTCTTGTATTTGGCAGGCTGTTCGATCCGGCTGTAGGTATAGGTATATTGCGCCTGTATGCCCAGCCGCCCGAAATACCTGGCAGCAGCAACCTCGAATCCATAATCGTTGGCGGCGGCGGAATTACGCATCTGCGCGGTAAGCTCACCCGCGGGGGTATACGCCAACCCCTGCTGCGGGATAGGATACAACTCGTCACCGGCATTGAGCAGGGTTCGCTCGTATGGATCGGTGATATGTTTATAAAAAACCCCGGCCTGCAACATATCCGACTGGTCGCCGCGAGGCTTGCCATACCATTCCCACCGCACATCTGCGTTGTCGGCCCGCGCCCGTCGCAGGAAAGGATTCCCCGCCTCCACATAATCCTCGTATTGGATCGAATAAAAGGTCACATCATACAAAGCCGGCCGGCTCAGACTCCTGAACCACGAGGCCCGCACCGCCTGCCGCTCCCCAAGCCGGTACTTTACCTGCATCGACGGCAGAAGATCGAAGTACCGGATCGACCCCTCCTTGCCATAACTCACCGTCGGATCCACCGCGCTCACGAACTCCTGTGTCGTATGCTCATAACGCACCCCCGCCCGCCAATCCGCTCTCCTCCCCTTCCATTGCATACTCACGTATCCGGCGCCGATATACTCCTGTGCGCTGTAGGTATTGGGATTGTTCACCGCGCCGAGCGGATTGCTGGGCCCGTTGTTATTGGTCCATTGGGCATTGAAGATATCGGTAAAAGGCTGCCCCGCCGGACTTGTGATGGCCGGCTGAAAAAGATAGCTGTTGTAGAAATTGGTGCGATCCTTCTCGCGGAAAAGCCCACCCGCGCTAAGCGCGAGAATATGCGAACCTAGCCGATACGAACGGTCCAGGTAGAGATAGTTGGACCAGTCGCGCTCCCGGTTACGCAGCCAGGTCCTCGTCATCGGGTCCAACAACAGCGGGCTCTGCACTATCGAGCCATTAACCTGCTGGATTCGCGCCGTTCCGGCCGATAGCTCCGACCAGTCGGGATACAAACCCGCCGCCACCGACCACGCCGACGTCCACCGAACCCGAAGCCCGCCCCGAGCCCGCCCGCCTTCCGCACGGCCCCGCCGGCCCAACTGATGATCGCCCTGCAACGTCCCGCTATAGATATGTTGGAGATGCACCCGGCTCCGGTCGGAAATGGTGATCCTGCCCGTTCCCGGCGCCGTACGGCCCTGGCTCAGACTGGTGTCGACACGGTAACGGCTTTCGATGTCCTGCTGGCTCGCATAGAACTGGTAGAACGCAATGCTGTTCCGCGGATTGAAGACATAGTCGAGCCTGGAATGCAACCCCTCCCGGATCAGGGTAGCCGAATATTCGCTGCGATAAAAATCTGTCAACCCCGGCGCATTGCCGGGCTGCGGCTCATTGTTCTGTGGGATAAAACAGTCGGTCACGCCCCGCTTGATATGCTGATAATCGGCCGCCAGCAATATGCCCGCCCTGTCGCCCCAAAAACGCCGCCCCCAGGTAACGCTGCCGAGCAGATCCGGTGCGGGCTGAATAGGCTTAAAGGATAGATTCGCCTTGCTGAAATCATTCCCCGTCGCCTGGTAGCCGGACCCATGCAGCTCATAAGGCGAACGCCGCCGGATCACATGCTGGTCAAAGGATAGGTAACGCTGGTCGAAAAACGTCTGGTTGTATCCGCTCGTCAGCCGCACCTTTAAAAGCGGGGTCGCCGGCGCATTCCGCAGGACCATATTGACCACACCGCCGATGGCATCCCCCTCCATCGCCGGATCGAGATTCTTATACACTTCTACCCGCTGCACCAGGTCGGCAGGGAAAAGGGCCAGCGGCACATAACGGCTTCGGTCACCCGGACTCGGGATCTTGACGCCGTTCACCAATGTATAATTGTACTTGGGGTCCATTCCCCGGATGATCGTCTTGTCCGGCTGACCGGAATGATCCATCGTTACCGACAACCCGTTGACCCGCCGGGTGACATCGGCCACCGTCAGATCGGGCGAACGTTGAATGGCGTCTTCGGCAACGATGTCTACGATCAGCGATGCCGCCTGCTGTAGCCGGATGGCCTGCCGGACCGATCCGGGATCAGTATATCCTTTGATGGTCACCTCGGGTAGCGAATCCCTATGCATCTGGGCAGCTGCACCCAGGGACGAAAAAATGAATATCAGGAGAACGCGCCCGCGCATCGGTCAATGCTGATTGCCGGTTCCGTCGGATTGATAGGCGCCCATATCCTTTCCGGGCGGCGTCAATTCCGTAACGCCGAAAATAGGATCGACCTTCACAGAACCATACGCCGCAAACCCGGTGTATCCCTTGCCCAGCGCCGGCGAACCGCTCTGCAGATGAAAATCGAAACTACCCACATAATCCACCGTATTGAAATTGGTCGTACCAGCCAGCGGCAAAGGGTAGTTCACGAACCTGGGATTGTTCGCACCCGGCGTAGTGGCATTCCCGCCATTGATATCCGTCGACTGCGCCATGGTGATAAAGCCCACCGGTAAAAACTGCGTTACGATGCTCGTATTATCGCCGTAATTATAGGTATAACCATAATGCACATTCGCCGTATCCGCCGCGGGTGTGGAACCGCCGCCGCCAAGTATGCTCAGCCCGTATGCGCAGTCGATGATCATATTATTATAGGCGTTCCCGCGTCCGCCATTCTCGAAATCGATAGAACCACCCTCCCCTGCCTTGGCCTGGCGGTAACCCGTCGCGACGACCGTATTGTTGTAACAGTTCATATTCGCCTGCGGCGACAGCCCTCCGGCATTGGCCGATTTAAAGGCATTGCCAGTGCCACCCACGACAAGGTTATAGGCGATATCGCCTACGCTGCCGCTTTTGACATTCACGCATTCCCCGGCGCTGAACCCTACCTTCTCGAAAGTATTCCGGTAGATCTCGTACTTGCAGCCCGCCGGCCGGATCATATCGTTGTTGCTGCCATACAACCAGCAGTCCTCCAGCACGAAATTGCAGGCAGGATTGGTGACCAGGATGCCATACCGCGCCTGCCCGGCCCGGCTCGGCGCACTCAGTGGCGCCAGCCCACCCAAGTACTCGAACCGCGTCCATTTGATGATGATATCCCCCGAACCGGCGCCCCCTTGGATGCCGCCCCAATACCCCTTAAAGGCGGGATCGGTGTTGGGGTCCTGCGGGTCCCTGGCGGGATCGGACTTCAACGCAGCATCGCCTACGGTAAACAGGTTCGGTTGCGTCTTGGTGCCCAGGCAGAGAAAGGTCCCGTTGACAACGATGCCCGGCGCGTGATCCTGCGTTCCGATGGCCCCGGCGCCGCTCGTAGGCCCGATAACCAGCACCTTTACCCCGCTCTGTACCACCAGCGTATCTCCGCTGTTGACCGTAGCATCGGCGTATAAGCTACACAGATAATAGATCTTCCCGGACTCTAAGGTCCCTTTGATCGCACGGCCATTGCTGCCATTCTTCGAGTTCAGCGTATCCCCCGCCTGAATATAACTGCCCGCTGCAAACTGCTGACCGGAGATGTTCACCTTGCCGGATTTGGAACAGCCGGCAAAAAACAAGAGCGCGCCGGCGATGCACGTATGTAAAATTACTTTCATGCACTACACTTTTTTGCGCGCTCAAGATAGACCAACCCGAGGAAAACGAAAGATTAATTCTGTATTAAAACTGGATTTTATTTTATGATCTGGAATTCCCGGCTGACCAATCCGCTGGTCTGTCTTATCGTCAGCACGTATGTCCCCGACGGCAGACCCGCCAACCCGATCGTCACCTGGTTGCTCCCTTGTTGCAATGACACATTCCGCATCAGCAGGGTGCGGCCGCTGAGATCATTGACGCAGACCACCCCGGCTCCGCCCGTAGCGCCCGTAATGCTTAAGGTAATATGTGAAACAGCGGGATTCGGCGAAAGCGCTGCCGCCTGGTCCGGGGCCGCGTTAAAGTTTACGGTCACCGTACCCGAATAGTTCGCATGCCCGTCCAGGTCCTCTTCCCGAAGCCGGTAGTAATTGACGCCGTCGGCGGGCGAGACATCGGTAAAGCTATAGTTCCGAACCGTATGGCTATTGCCCGCGGCGTCCACCATGCCGATGGCGGTAAACCGCTCGCCATCGCTGCTCCGTTCCACCACGAAATCACGGCTGTTCTCCTCCTGTGCCGTCGTCCAGTCCAGTTGCGTCGTATTCCCATCCCGGAGACCCGTAAATGCACTGATCGACACCGGCAGGGTCACGAGGCTGTGTGTGATCCAGTTGGAGCTGCTTCCCGACAACGCGAAATTGCTTAGCGTTCCATGATTGTTGGCCGATGTGCCGTCGATAGCGGTCCTCAGACCGGTATTCGTACCGCCCGAGCTGCCCTGGTCCATCGAAAAAAGCGCCGCCAGGCCCGATTCGGACCCGGTAAGTGTATTGTTCATATAGGTGTTGATCTCAGCCGATGTACGCTGTGTATTCCAGATCCGCACCTCGTCGAGCGCACCATAAAATGGTTCCTGGAAACCGGTGGGATTCAGCG
>DASZOW010000423.1:0-2841 GCA_035550615.1 Puia sp. | reverse complement strand
TCTCCAGGAAGATCACAAAGGGCGGAAGCCCCTTTTTCTTGGCCTCTTTCTGCCGCAGCTCCTTAAGCAGCCCGAATAATTTTTCATCGGTGGCCGTGGCGCCGCCCGTCTCGGTATTCTCTTCCTCGTCATCGGCATTGGCTTCTTCAAACAGGTTGTTGAGGATGATCTTAAAGGAACGGGGTTTCCTGAGGAAATCTTCGCCTTTCTTCGTCAGCTTCAGCAATCCATATTCTTCGATATCCTTTTTCAAAAGGTCCTCCAGCAGCATTTGACGGATCAGCGAATTCCAGACATGCTCCGGCTCCTCCTTGCCCAGGCCGAACTCGGCGATGCCCTCATGGCGGAACATCTGGATCTGCGGCGTCAGCTTTCCGGTGAGGATGTTTACGACATAACCCGTGGCGAACCGCTCATCCAGGGCCTTCACGGTCTTCAGCACCTTAACCGCATTTTCGCGGGCTTCGATCTTTTCTTTCGGATGCAGACAGTTGTCGCAGATGCCGCAATTCTCCGTAGTGTACTCTTCGCCAAAATAGCTCATCAGCACCTTCCGGCGACAGACGCCCGTTTCGGCATAACCTACCATCTCGTTGATCAGCTGGGCGCCGACCTCGCGTTCGCTCAGCGGCTTATCCTTCATCAGGTGTTCCAGCTTGGCGACATCCTTATGCGAATAGTATAAAATGCAATTGCCCTCGAGACCGTCACGGCCGGCGCGACCGGTCTCCTGATAATAGTTCTCGATGGATTTGGGAATATTGAAGTGGATGACGAATCTGATATCCGGTTTGTCGATACCCATCCCAAAAGCGATCGTAGCAACGATGACCTGGACGTCCTCGTTGAGGAAGAGGTCCTGTCTTTCCGCGCGCAGCTTGCTGTCGAGTCCGGCATGATAAGCGACGGCCTTGATGCCGTTGGCCACGAGCATATCCGCCAGCTCTTCGGTGGTCTTCCGGTTGAGCGTATAGATGATACCGCTTTTTCCCTTCTGCTGAACGATATACCTGACAATGCTCTTGATGGTCTGATCCTTCTTGATCTTGGGCTGGATCTCGTAATACAGGTTGGGTCTGTTGAAAGAAGAGATAAAGATATTCGGATCGCGCAGCCCCAGGTTCTTTACGATATCGCTTTTTACCTTGGGGGTCGCCGTAGCGGTCAGCGCTATCACGGGGATATCCGGATTTATCTGGATCATCATCTCGCGCAGACGGCGGTACTCCGGACGGAAATCGTGTCCCCATTCCGAGATGCAGTGGGCCTCGTCCACGGCGAAAAAGGAGATCTTCAGATCGGCGAAGAATTCCATGTTCTCCTGTTTGGTCAGGGTCTCTGGCGCCACGTATAGCATTTTGGTATGCCCGTTCAGCAGGTCTTCATGGACTTCCCGGATCTGTTTTTTGCTGAGAGTGGAGTTTAGAAAGTGCGCCACGCTGTCCTTGCTGCTATAGCTGCGGACCAGGTCTACCTGATTTTTCATCAGGGCGATCAGCGGACTCACGATGATGGCGACACCCTCGCTGATGAGGGCCGGAAGCTGGTAACAAAGACTTTTGCCTCCACCCGTAGGCATGATGACAAAGGTGTCTTTGCCGGATAACAAGCTTTGGATGATCTTGTCCTGGTTATCCTTGAAGGCGTCAAAACCAAAATGCTCCTGCAAGTGTGCGAGGAGGTTATTAGTTGGTTTAGTTTGGACTTTGGCAGTTTTGCTACTAACGGCCTTGGTTTTTCTAGCGGCGGTTTTTTTTGTTTCGGTTGTTGCCATGCTCAAAAGTTTTCTTCCTCACTTGTTATCTGATCTATAGGAGCCCTTGTGTTCCTGGCAAGAGTGAAACAGCCGGTATCGTTTGCCCACGAGTTCGGATTATTTATAAAACCAGGCATACCCCGGCTGAAGGCTGACATCAGATGTTAGGCGGATCGATCGAGATCCGGTCTCCCCGACCTACATTTAAGGGAGGCAAATTTACACAAAAAGCGAGTTAGGCGCTAGCTGTTTATTGTTAAAATTGGCCCCATTGGAAAAAATATCATAAAATTTCTAATGTATGTGGCTAAAACACCGCCCAAACAAACAATTGATAATCAATGCTAAATCAATACCGGCGCCTCAAGGCCCTATAAAATTCCTAAGCGGCTCCAAAACGATGCCGGTCTTGCGACACCCGAACTCACGTAGCTGTCCTAGTTTGTTCGAATTAATGTAGGTTTGCGAACTTAAATTCATGAACAAGGACAGGAATATCATCGGGATAGCCAGGGATATCGTCCGCAAAGAGGCCGCCGCCGTTGCGGCGCTTGAACAGATGCTGGACCAGGCGTTTGAAAAAGCAGTAGAGCTGATCTTCTCCTGCAAAGGCCGGGTTGTCGTCAGCGGCATCGGCAAAAGCGCCATCGTGGCCCAAAAGATCGTCGCCACCTTTAATTCCACCGGCACCCCCGCCGTCTTTCTACATGCCGCCGATGCCATCCATGGCGATCTCGGTATGGTTCAGGAACAGGATGTGGTCATGCTTCTGAGCAAAAGCGGGGAAAGCCCGGAGATAAAAGTGCTGCTTTCTTTAATTCGTGGATTTGGCAACCCACTTATAAGTATGGTCGGAAATTTGCAGTCGGTACTCGCCCGACAATCGGATATCGTGCTCGATACGACTATCGACCAGGAAGCATGCATGAACAATCTGGCGCCTACCAGTAGTACAACCGTGCAGATGGTAATGGGAGACGCCCTGGCGATCACCCTGATGGAAATGCGCGGGTTCGGCAGCGAGGATTTTGCCCGTTTTCATCCGGGAGGTACGTTGGGGAAAAAATTGTACTTACGGGTTCAGG
>DASZOW010000422.1:0-2486 GCA_035550615.1 Puia sp. | reverse complement strand
GAACATCCATAAAATAATGCTGGCCGAGATGGATATCCGTGAGTCGCTGCAAGTTAAAGCTCGGCGTCAGACCGCGATACCCATTCCTTTTATAGATCGTATCCAAGGTCTGCTCCAGGTGCGCTAACGTCGCCGGATCGCGTGCCGTTGCATCATCGAGCCGCAGATAACTGTAGTAAATGAAATTGTTCCAGGGATTGTATGCCTTGTCCCGCTCCTCGATGATCGAGATCGGCATCAGCATATCGAATTGGATGGAGCTCGTCTCAGGAAGATCTTTCAGCACGCCGACGACAACCATGTCGGTCTTCGTCTGAAAACGCAGCCGCTTACCTATCGGGTCTTTGTCGCCAAAATAACGCCTTGCGGTACTCTCGGTGAGCAACACCTGGTCTTTGGATTCGAAGATGTGCCGCGGATCTCCTTTCAGAAAAGGGAAATTGAACAGCTGTTGGAAATTGCTATCCGCATACCAGATCCTTTTCTCGACAAATTTCTTGTCGCCGTATGTCATCAGCTTCGGGTCCTCCGCCATAAAACGCACCGATTGCTTCACCACCGGCAAGGTTCGTTGTAAGAATGGCGCCATCGCTATCGGCGTAGTCGCCACATCGGTACCGCCAAGCTGCGTGTTCACACGGAAGACATCCTCCGCCCGCGGATTATTCCGGTCAAAGCTCAGCTCGTCCTGCACCCATAAAAAGATGAAGATTCCGCCACAAAGCCCCATTGCGAGCCCCAGAACGTTCAGGATGCTGAAAAGCCGGTTCTGCCTGAGCTGGCGAAGCGCTGTTTTGAGATAGTTCTTAAACATATCTTAAAACTTGAGCAATCAAAATGCCGTATTCTAACTTACTATAAACCAACAACATCCCTATAGAATCCGCCGACGCCATGTCCGCTTTCGATACATGCGCTGCCCGCTTCCCACCCACCGTCCGAACAATTATTTCCTCAATCCCCGCCTTAATTTTTTCATTCCCTGCTTCAGCCCAAAATGCGCCTGAGCGACCCCACAACTGCAGGCCGGGGGTTCCAGATATTTCTTATTATTGTATCATGTGGAGACTGGTACGATGCCTGATCCTTTTGCTTGCCCTTGCACCCGCCGCCAACGGACAGCGGAAGCATGCCGATAGCCTTCGAGGCCACGCCCCGGGAGGAGATTCACTTCGTGCCGGCTCGGGGCATATCAGCCTTTATGCAGATACCCTTGTGGCGCGTTTCGCGTTTGATCGCAGCATCGTTCGACCCGCCGACTCTGCCGCCCTCGTTCAGCTCGTACGCCAACCCGCTCAGATCTCAGCCCGGCCCGCTCAGTCCTCAGTTCCACCCGCTCAGGCCTCAGCCAAGTCCGGTCAGGATTCGGTTCCACGGGTTCAGATCTCAGCCCGGCCCGGTCAGTCCCCCGGTAAAGCCGGACATCCCGCCGATTCCATCCTCGTCATCGGCCACGCGGACACTACCGGCAGCAACACCTATAACCAGCGGCTTTCCCTACGCCGGGCGTTGGCCATAAAGAACATCCTGACCCTTGCACAGGTGGTACCCGTCCGGCTCGAAGCCCGCGGCGAATCCGAACCGCTTCCCGGCGACGACAGCCTCAGCAGACGCGTAGAGATCATCGTATATTATCATGGCATCGACACGCCCGTGATCGCCGCCGCCCCGCATATCGACAGTCCCAAAGCTCTACCCGACGATGAACCCGATACCACGTTCGGCCTCGACAACATCAACTTTATCGCCAACACCCCCACCCTCACCGACGCCTCGCGCGAAGCCCTGCCCCTCAGTATTCCCTATCTGCGCAGCTTGAGCATCGACCGCTATCTCGAGATCGATGGTTTCTGCAACTCTCCGGGTCCGCTCCTGCCAAAAACCGATGTGCTGTTCGTCCTTTCCATAAAAAGAGCAAAATACATCTATGAGTATCTGATCGCGCAGGGATTCGACAGCACCCATCTCAGCTATCGCGGCATGGGCAACGCCAGTCCGATAAACGCCCACCCCACCACCGCCGCCGAAATGGATAAGAACATGCGCGTCGAGATCCGCGTGTTCCGCAAACCGCCCCCGCAGCACTAGCCCGCCCGCCCCACTGATCACACCGGTCTCCTGGTTGTCGTAATACCGACCCGGTTCCACGCATTCATGGCGATGATCGCCATCATCACCTCCGTCGTATACTCCTGCCCCAGCAGCGTCAGCACAGCATCGTAGACGGCATCCGACACCCCATGCGGCGACAACAACGTCATCTCCTCCGCCAGCTTCAGGATGGCTTGCTCCTCCACGGAAAAAAAAGGCGTCTCGCGCCAGCAGGTCAAAAGAAACAGCCGCCGGCTCGACTCCCCGGCCTCGAGCGCTTCCTGTATATGCTTGTCGAGACAATAAGAACATCCATTGAGCTGGGATACCCTGATCTTGATCAGGTTGGCATGAGATTTTTCCAGAGAGCTTTGAGCAAGATATTCCTCAAAACC
>DASZOW010000421.1:0-2620 GCA_035550615.1 Puia sp. | reverse complement strand
ATATCCCGGCGATCAATTTCCTGCTTTTTGTCGGCTGTTCGGGCATCACGCTATATTTCCGCAATTCCGAACACATGGGCGCCGCCTATGGACTGGCCATCACCTTGTGTATGCTGGCTACGTCGATCCTCTTTGCCAACTATATGATCTCGCGGCGAACGAATAAGGTATTGATCTATCTGTATCTCGCGGTATATCTGACCATCGAGCTGAGCTTTCTTTTTGCCAACCTGCAAAAGTTCCACCATGGGGGTTTTGTGACGCTGATCATGGGCGGCGGATTGTTTGCCGTGATGTTCGTATGGTTCAGGGCCCGCCGGATCAAGAACCGCTACGTCGAGTTCGTACGGATGGAACATTATATCCCGCAGATCCAGGAGCTCAGCAACGACCGGACGGTGCCCAAAGCGGCTACCCACCTGGTATATATGACCAGCGCCAACAATCCCAAAGAGATAGAGCACAAGATCATCTACTCCATCCTCAATAAGAAACCCAAACGCGCGGATATCTATTGGTTCGTGCATGTGGATACCATGGACGACCCTTATACCGCCGAGTATTCGGTGGAGCACATCATTCCCAATGATATCATCCGGGTCGAGTTCCGGTTAGGCTTCCGGATAGAGCCGAAGATCAACCTGATGTTCCGCAAGGTGGTGGAAGACCTGGTGAACAACCGGGAGGTGAATATCACCAGCCGGTATGAATCGCTGGAACGGAACAATGTGGTCGGAGATTTTCAGTTCATCGTCATGGAAAAATATCTGAGCCAGGACAACGAGCTGCCCTTTATCGAGCGGATGATCATGAAGGCCTATTTCTGGCTAAAGGCGTTGAGCCTGTCGGAGGAACGGGGTTTTGGTCTCGATCCTTCCAATGTCACCATCGAAAAATTCCCGCTGATCGTCTCACCGGTGCCTAACTTCAATCTTCAACGCATAGAGGTGGAATAACCCCCGCCATGGATATAAACAGAAAACGAATATTTCGCTGGGTAAAGATCGTGCTGCTCATATATGCGGTGATCGGCATCGTCTTCTTCTACGTCCAGGACAGGCTGTTGCTGCATCCGACGAAGATGGCGGCCGGCAAGCATTATGCATTTTCGCAGCCCTTTACCGAGCTGGATCTGAACTATGACAAGGAGACCAGGCTGAATATCGTCGAATTCAAGGCTACAGACAGACCCGCGGATAGTATCGCAAGCGGCGTAGTGCTGTTCTTCCATGGCGCCCGGGGAAATTCCGGCGATTATGCCGCGGCAGCCACGGGGTTCGCCGCCAGAGGCTATGAGGTATGGATCATGGATTATCCCGGTTTTGGCAAGAGTACGGGGCCGATGAGCGAGCAGCGGTTGTATGATCTTGCGCTTGTCTTTTATAAATTGGCGCGTAGCCGCTGGAAGCCGGCGCAGATCGTACTTTATGGGCGGGGTTTCGGAACGGGTATCGCGGCGCAGCTGGCGGCGGTGCGGGATTGCAAGCGGCTCATCCTGGAAGACGCGTATTACAGCATGACCTCGGTGTTCCGGCCTTATCTGTTCATATATCCGCTGGACGGAAACATGCTCCACTATCATCTGCCGACGAATAAATATCTTCCCGAAGTCACGGCGCCCATCAACATTATCGGGGGCAGCGGGCGGCTAAGAAAGTTTTTGAAACCGGGCGACACATTTGTCGAGACCGGCGACCCGGCTAGCTTCCTTTGATCAGCGGACGCATTCTCCCGAGGTGTTGCTGTGGGATAAAGTAATCGTTTTGTGTAAGGATCTGGCCCGGCGCGTCGATATCGATCGGCAGCAGGCCGCCTCTCTCCAATACAAACGGCAGATAGCCAAAGGGCCGCAGGACGTCGAAGAACCTGATCCGAAGATCGCGGTCGAAGAACTCACATAGCAGGATGGGCCGGTGTTTTTCGAGGGTTTTTGTCAGTGAGGCAAAGACTTTGTGTTCGAGTCCTTCCACATCACATTTTATATAATCCAGCCGGGGCAGGTCGCTAAAAAGGCGGTCGCCGGACTCGTTCTTTATCCTTACGCTCCCGGAGGTATGAAAGGCAAGATCGGGATGTGCGTCCATCACCCGCGCCCGGGCAAAATGTTTACGGCCGCCGGAAGCCGGGATCCCCATCTCGACATAGTCGCCGTCCCCGCCGAGGGCCACCTGGTACAGGGTGACATTGTCCGCATGTTTGCGTTCCAGGAGCCGTTGGAGCGTCCGGTGAAAGGGGGGCATGGGTTCGACGGCGAAGACCTTCCCCTGTGGGCCGACCAGGCGGCTGAGCTGCAGCGTAAAATATCCCAGGTGGGCGCCGATGTCCGCGCAATAGTCGCCCGGGCGAATAAATTTTTTGAGAAAATAGATGTCCTGGTATTCTTTGCCGAGGAGGCCTGTGCTGTACAGCCCCGGGAAGGCATTCGCTACCAGGGACAGGTAATTTTTTTCGCCTAAGATGTTGAGTAATATCTTTTTGATCGCCATACGCTAATGATAGGGGTGCAAACTACAAAATGGATATCACATTGTGATTCTTATTCTGGCGGACCTTGTCGGGGATGGCAAGCAGGATCTCTTTATGAAGGGCCTGCACCAGTCGCTGCTTGACAAAATCGCGG
>DASZOW010000420.1:0-6295 GCA_035550615.1 Puia sp. | reverse complement strand
AGCAGGGTGACAGCCGTCAAAGGGAAGCCGGCAGGCGGCAATGGCAAGTCGGCACCAGGCAATGGTAGAGCCGCCGCCAAAACGGCCGCAAAATCCAAAGACGGTAAGAAACGCCAGCCGGTGATCCTGGTGACCAATGACGACGGGATCAATGCGCCCGGTATCCGCAACCTGGTAGAGGCCGTCAGGGGCCTCGGGAAGGTGGTCGTCGTCGCCCCGGACAAGCCACAGTCAGGGATGGGTCATGCCATCACCATCGGTAACCCGCTGCGACTCAACCCCATGCATCATCTTTTTGAGGGGGTCGAAGCGTGGCAGTGTTCTGGGACGCCGGTGGATTGTGTCAAGCTGGCCGTCGACAAGGTATTGCGGCGGAAGCCGGATCTCTGCCTGAGCGGGATCAATCACGGTGCGAACCACAGCATCAACGTGATCTATTCGGGGACCATGTCTGCCGCGGTCGAGGCGGCGATCGAAAGCATCCCTTCCATAGGATTTTCGCTGCTGGATTATAGTGTAGAGGCGGATTTTGGCCCGGCGCGCAAGTATGTGCGGATGATTGTGGAGGAGGTGTTGAACCGACCGAACGATAAACACCTGATCCTCAACGTGAACTTCCCGGCCGTACCGGATAACCTGATCAAGGGGATCAAGATCTGCCGGCAGGCGTATGCGAAATATGAGGAGGATTTTGTGGAGCGGAATGATCCGAACAGTAAAAAATATTATTGGTTGACGGGGAAATTCGTGAATTTCGACCGGGGGCGGGATACGGACGTTTGGGCCTTGGAACACAACTATGTAAGTGTGGTTCCTGTGCAATTTGACATGACGAATTACGTTCTTAAGAGCAAACTTGAAAAAACGTGGAAATCGTGATATTCAAAAAAGATAACCTTCGATTGGGTTTGGTGATGGGGCTGATAGCGCCGTTCCTGAGCCTTGTCGTCTATTATTATTGGAAGTTTTATCCTAATTCTGTCAGGGACTTTTTTGAAATTATAAGAACGAACAAGTCGCAGATCACGGCGATCTCGGTTCCATGTTTGTTTTTGAATATTCTTCTTTTTACTATTTATATCAATTCCCGCAGGGATCAGACGGCGAAAGGGGTTTTTGCGGCTACGGTGATCTACGCGATCATTGCGTTGTTGTTTAAGTTTATATAAGAGGGCGCGCAGGGGGAGGTGGGCGCAGGAGGCTTTGGCGCTGCTTCGCCGCGCCGGGCGATGGTGGGGGTTGAAAATCTTTTGGTACATGCTTTGCCAGACCTTATTTTTGCACTCCTTTTTAGCGACTGCGGGGTTTTTCCCGGAAAGTTTTGAAGGTCGGATTGCCCGATAGTATAATGGTAGTACGACAGATTTTGGTTCTGTTTGTCTAGGTTCGAATCCTGGTCGGGCAACATTACAGGACGAAGTTGGATTTTCTCCGCTTTGTCCTGTTTCTTTTTCGGCTAGTTCCTTGTCCAGCATGTATATTATGCGCACGGCATCGTTGATGCGCGTGGTTCGAAGTTGGTCGCCGTCGTAGACGAGTTTTTCCGGGTAAACCAAACCGATGACCTGACGCTTCTCCATGATCGAGCCGGTTTCGCAGATTTCGCCCAGGCGATATATGTTGTCCATCCCCTTTTTTAGTATGGCGTTGAAGTCGTCGGGTTTGTTGATCGCTGCGTTCAGCTTGCTTGCTGACGGCTTAGCCGTTCCTCGTATTTGGCTTTAATCGCTCGATAATCTGCCGGGTCTATCTGATCGGAGAGCAGCAGATCGCGGGCTTTAAATAGCTTACTTTCGAGGTCCTTAATCTGTTCCGTCAACTGTTTCCTGTCGTCGGTGTTTCGGCCGGTTTGCTGACGATAGGCTCTACAAAGGAAGGATTTCAGAAGCGGTTGTAACTTGGGATTGGGCGTGTATTTCTTTAGTTCTTCCATCAGCAGATCGTTCACGTGGTCAGCCCTGAACCGGTGGGCACAGTCGCCGAAGCAATGGTAATACGCATAGTACTTATTCCTTCCCCTGGAGGCGCTTCCGCTCAATACCTTACCACATAGCGGGCACAGCAGAAAACGCCGTAATGGCAGCGACATTGCGGCCGTGGTCTAGGCAGTATCTCCTTCCCCTGCCGTCCAGTATGTCCTGCACTTCATAGAACAGCGATTCCGATATAAGGGGCTCGTGTTGCCTTTCACAAATTGGCTTTCCTCGTCCTTGTGCTTCGGGATGAATATCTTCCCGCAGTATGTCCAGTAGCAATGCCTTCCATTTGGGGCGGTTGAAGGTCTTGGCGGAGTGATCCTCGTAGATCACTTTGCGCACTTGAATAGCGTGGAGGTTGCAGTACTTGCGCAACATTTCCTCTTGGTTGCGCTGGGAATAACCTTTGTCGGCTTGCTCGTCCGTGCTCACGCGGATATATAGATCGGCTACTTGCATTGTCGTAAGTGTTGAGAGATGATGATGTTTGAAAGTCGTTCCAGTAGTTCGACGATATAGACAGCCTGCTCAGGAGTAACATCAATACCCTGCGCCTTTAGTCGTTCCTGTACCTTTTCAGGTCGCAACATTTCAGGACTATACTCGTCCGTTAGACCGTCGTTTACTTCATAATCGTTCATACACATTAGCCACGGGGGGAGGGGTAAAGTTACCCTTATTCAGCTTGCGGCACCTGTTCAGAAAGGTTGCAGGTGGTGGGTCTCTGCCGCTTTGACCGTGGCCCTAACCGTTATCCAAGCAGTCAAAAAACTTCGGTCTGTCCAGGGGACTGCGTGGCACGCGTCCCCGGCAAGATTTTCCGTTGTGGCACGCCACAACGGAAAGTGAGAATTTGCCTCCGGAGTCGGCAAATAGAAGGCAAGGACAAGGAACCGAAGATATGCCAAAGAGTCGGCTATTTACCCTTCCCCTCGCGGCTAGCTTCACTAAGGTGAAAAGCCACCAGAGGAAAGAAAAAGGCGGGCAAAAGGCCACCCATTACAGGACGTCCCGCAGCGGGAAGTACGCGGACCGCCTATTGATCTCAGGCGTTGAGGAAGGTTTATGCAAGCCCGCGTAATATATCTAGTTTATTAACAGGTGCATTAGGAGAAATAAAATTGGGGATCGTATCCGTGTTTCTTCTTGGACGGCTAAGAAATTCGACTGGCCATTCGGTTAACCTTTGCTCTTTTACCTGTATATATTTACCCGGTTCAGGTTCATCAATATATTCTTCTTGAAGAATAAGAGCTAAAGGGAACTCCGCTCCCGGTGTTTTTTCGGAGAACGTGAGCGCGTCTTCATAAGTTCCAAATACATAATAGTAATCGTCGCCATTTTCGATGTCTGCAGCTCCATCGTGAGGATGGCACCATACGCGATACTCTAAAACCTCATCCCAAACATATCCACCGCCTGATTTTACAGTCGCTGGGTATGAACCTAACAAATCCAGGTCTTTGGCTTGAGGGAATCTCGACATATAGAGTATATTATTCCTGGAACACAATCCCTTCGGTGACCAAACCCTTGACTTTAAGCGCCAGCTGATAGTAACTCTGCGCCTCAGCTATTGACGGAATTAGGTTGGAATCAGGATAGCGGCCTTGAACCGCATACGCGTTTATGTTCAAGGGATCGACTGTGGCAAATACGGGGTCGAAGGTTGCACACTCGGACAAAAGGAAGATGATATTATGCGTTCGCTCAACATCACGGCCGTGAAAAATTAGGAAAGCCTTGAGCCATTTCTCAATGGCTTGTTGACAATGGAAGCAAGCATTATCCAGGATTATCGGCTCAATTTCCAGCAATCGTTGAGCGCTTAATAGATCGTGTTCCGCTTTGTTGAGCCACGATTCAATGTAGGTTTTGAGGGCAGGGGTCATAAAGTAACTCCCTCCCTGATCGCAGAACGGATAATGTGTCCGGGCAATTCCTGCTTTTGGCGGATTTCCTCATCGCTATTGAGAAGTATGTCTACAGGAGCCTTAATAGCTTCAACAATGGCCCGGTCAAGGCGGGTGCTCCAATGTATCTTCTCCTGGGGCGTAAATGTTTTCGGAGTTACGATCAATAAGTCATAATCGCTATGGCGATCCTGGGCACCCTTGGCATGGGAGCCAAACAGAACAATACGAGCTCCCGGTAGGCAAGCCTGCACGGTCTTTTTAATTGTGCTATATATTGTCGAACTGTTCATAAGTCAAAGATACAAAATAAGTTGAATGATTTAAAGCCATGCCACATCAGCCGCTTACCGCCTTAAATCCAGGTAAAAAAGGTTCGAAGTAAGTACAGCCAAGTCAACATTAAAAAGAAAATGGCTAGAACGTAGTAGCGATACGGGTTTTAGCTTTTTTTACGCTCTTTGTCTTTGTGCATGTTTTTGTAAAACCCCCAGTTACACCCCAAGTTATCGGGCGGGGAACTGGAAAAAAACAGTGTACCAAATGGCAAAGAAAGCGACAACAAAAGACACCCGGAATCGCAGGCGCTTTACCCTCCCAAACGGTTGTCAATTTACCGAACCTTACACCAGCGCGGCCACCTTGCCGAGTTGCGCAAATTACCGCAGTTTATTTTGCTCGATTTCCACATGGCCGGGATCGACGGCATCATGATCACATATTACATTAAACAAATTTATCCGCATATCAAGATGATCGCGCGGACCGATCATCGGTCGGCGGAAGCCGTCCGACAGTGCATATACGGCGGTGCGGATGGCTTCCTGGTGAAGACGGCAGTGGAGGATGAGTTGCCCAGGGCGATTCGGGACATCAGAAATGGCGAGTTGTATATCGACGGGAACAGCGGATTTTCAGATATACAGGTAAGGGACCTGGCGGATTTCCGGAAAAAGATCATGCAGGGCGGGCCCGCCCAAACTGACCAAACGGGAAAAGGAGTTTCTGATCCTGAATGCCATGCCCTCTCTCAGTTACAAACAGATCGCCAGCCTGATGTACGTGACGCCCAATACAGTCCACACCTATTTTAAACGCCTGGCTGAACGGTTCCAGGTACACGGAAGACACGAACTGACCTTATATTGTCTGCAGAATGGCCACGCCAGGTGCGCCAATTTTTCACTGGCCGGCTAATTTTTTTTCGCGATCCGCCTATACGCCAGGATGATCAGCGCCGTATTAGAAATAAAATGCAGGAGCATGGGAACAAGGATCGTTCCATAAGATTGAAATAGTTTGCCCAGGATCAGACCGAAGAACACGGCGCTGAAATAATCCTGCCATTTGGGATAAGAATGCCCGATGGTAAAAAGCAGGCAGGAGGGGATCAGGAGCCAGTCTCCCCGAATGCCGAACACAGCATAGAATCCATGAAAGACAAACTGTCTGAAACACAACTCCTCGAAAATAACACCGACGGCCATGGTAAGCACAAAGAGCGGAAGCTCACGGTATTTTTCAGGCAGGCTTTCCGCTGGATAACCATATATATAGGTAGAATTGGCATTGTCGACCGCGGAGCCCAGCCGGCCGAAGCGAAGGAGCGCCATGACCGGTGGAAGAATGAAAATCACGACTAAGGTGGACACAATGTCCTGGCTGAAGGATATCCCCCTCCCGATCCGGTCGAAATCGAGCCGATGCCAACTGTCGGGCTCCAATAAGAGGAGGACGAGGATGATCAACAGTTGTTCCGCACTTTGTTGTAAATACGGCCTGGGAAACCTTGAAGGCTTTGGGTGCAATAGCCGCGAGGTGATCTGAATGGCGATCGGATAAAGTGTAAGGATCGAAATGAACAGGAGTCCTTTGACCATGCTTCAAATTATGAAAAAATAACCTTTGCCGATTCATGGGCTGCTTTGAAACCGTTTTTTGTATGAAAGGGCACTAGCGTTGCACACCCGTCCCTTCCCCGTGTAATAACTAACCTCAAATCCGCTAAAAAAGGTTCGAGAAACGTCCAGTCCGGGCAACAGAGGACCCCTCGCCTCGCGAGGGGTATTTTTTTGTATATCGGCAAAGCGAGCTTGTCTCCTTGGCGTAAAGCATTAAAATCCTATGGCACTACGGCTGATTTACACTGTCAAAATGGTGTCAGCATTCAAACCATTGACAATATCCTTCGTACAGGTAGAGGCCTTGAACATAACGTAAATGCTACTAAAAATACAGACGAAATATAAACTAGTAATCGCCAATTGCATATGCTTGCAAATATGCTCAGGTCATGGCTCAATCCGCGGTTCGATATTCATCCGATCTCTCCATGAATTGCCCGCTTTGAGGTTGGTGCGTTTAAATTAGGGAATTTTTTACCCTTATACGGACGACCCCGTCCTA